>CAVKTH010000063.1:0-10551 GCA_963659495.1 Bacteroidaceae bacterium
AAAGAAAAAGTGTGTAAAAATAACGGTCGTTTTTTTTACACACTTTTTTCATGGTATTTTCAGCATAACAAATTTATGTCATTTTTGCAATAAATATTTATCTTTGCGCCATTTTTTCACATTTCTGTAACATTTCGGAAAGCCTCGTTTTTGTGTGTAAAAAAAACGACCGTTATTTTTACACTAGTGGCGGAATAACAGAGATAAAGGAGGCTTTACGATGAGTAAAAACTATCAAAAAGCTGCGAGGGGCTGGCTATATGCTCTAGCAGTCGTGATAGCAGGGACGTGTTTTGGCGCATCACCGGCGCAGAGTGCGACCTGCTTTTTGCCGTCCGGCGAATGCAGCACCGGCAAAATCGGTGCCGGTCCATCCGGCGGAGAATCAACACCCGAATATTGTATCGGGTATGATATAACTGAAAAAGAATATAATGCAAAATACAGCAATACGAGCTGTTTTAGCTGCAGTTCGCCATGCACAAAAACATCCGGCGGAACATTTTATAAATGCGAAACCGTAGACCATACGACATGGTATGACAAATACAATGTTTGCTGCACTAACGACACAAAATATGATGATGAAGATGGAAAGTGCTGTGCAGGCGGAAAATGCGATCATCCTTGTTCTGGAGGCAAACAATGGAGTCCAACACTTAAGGACTGCGTTTGCCCGAGCAATGTAGAAACCGACAGTAACGGCAACTGCTGTGAAGTCGGTCAGGTGCTGGAGAATGGGGCTTGTACAACGCCTTGCTCAATGAACGACTGCGGCGATTATCCGTATACTTCAGACCCGGGAAATTCTGAATCATGCGACTTAGGCTGCGGCAAAGGTCTGCGCTATAAATGCCAAGACGGCTACACTTATTCCGGCGGAAAATGTGTAGAGCAATGCGCGGCCAGCGGTTATACTTTAACCAGCGAGAAAGATTCTCATTGCTATTCTTGCTCAACCTGTCCGACAAATTCTTCTAAGTATAAATGTACAGAAAATGTTCAGACTGGCTATCAGCTGGTAGACGGCGTATGCTCTAAAATACCAGAGACAGAACCAGATCCGATTACCTGCCCAAGCGGATATTCAGCCTCAATATCTTGTGCAACAGAGAATGGATTTACATTATTTGAACATCCAAACTATGCCGGTTGTTATCAATGTCAATGCCGTAATCAAGGCCAGATTGACGGTAAATGCACAAACTGTTCGGCAGAGGGATATACACAAACCCAGACAAGCGGATATGTTTGTACAGATGCCTGCCCGATAGACAGTAATTTGTTTAAGCCTAGCAGCTGCACATGTACAGCCACCTGCCCAGACGGCTACTCATTTAGTATTCCAACTATAGGCAGCTGCGGCTCTTCTGCTGGAGTAGCTAACGGCGGCTGGTCATTTGACAGTAAAACAGTATGCGGCAAAACCTGCGGTAAATGTTCTAAAAACTCATGTCCTGCTGGTACATCTACTAACAAAAACCAAGTTTGTGTCGGCGGACAATCATTAACATTTAGCGGTAAATACAGTGGTGATGACTCTTGTATGTCATGCGAAGGCTGTCCTACCGGATATAGCACAAGATATCAAAGCGTTACTGATTGCGGTACACAAGGTTCAAACGGTTGGAACTTTACTACTTCAGGTACTTCCTCAGGGCAAAAATGCGGTAAATGCACAGCCAAGTCTTGCCCTAGCGGATATCAAACCGGAACACCTAGCTGCACAAGCCAGTCTGCTAATAAAATACCTTATGGATATAATTACAGCGGCACATACTCAGGAGATGAAAGCTGTAAGAAATGTAAATATCGCTATCGTTATACTTGCTCCGATAATGGATTGGTTAACGTCGGCGGCGGATGCGGTCTCAAAGTTTGCGACTACAACTGCGGATATACATATTGTAACTATTCTACAAGATCAGACCGTCAATATACAACATTCCAAGGTGCTTGCTATGAATATACCCCAGGTCCAACCGAATGGTATGTAGAAGATTAGTTTAGTGTTTTCTATAAGGAGGTGGTGTAACACTTAAAAAAAATTAAATCGTAAAGTCTAAATTAAAGCCGCGGCTCTCCCCCAGATTCCCGCGGCTTTGCTATTTAAAATAAAAGAACAAAAAAAGTGTGTTTGTCTAAATTATTGTACTTGACAAAACAAAATAAATATGTTAAGAATAGACAAAAGATAAGAAATAAGGATTGTAAAATGTCTAATAACAACGAAAATAACGGAACAACTTTAAGACGGCAGTTTGCAGCACGCAAGCCTGTTGTAATAGCTCATTCAGAGACTGTTGCTGTAAAGAGTCTGGAACTTGCCAATGCCTACTTTAACGGCGATGTTATGAAGTATGAGGGCAAAGTTGTCAGCGCTGTTAAAGAAGCTGTTAATGTGCAGACCCCTAGCAAAATTGCTATGTATGCTGCCGAAAAAGGCGGATTTAGTGAAATTGCCAAAGGCACTAATGAAGCTGTTAAAGCTGATGAAAATAAAATCAGCCGCATGAATACAAACCTTAATGTCAAGGCTTTGCAAGAAATTGCAATGTCCAGATAGTTTATCTTCTTTCCTCCTTGCTTAAAAAAAATTCCCGACGAGAGACCGGGAATTTTTTTTTAAGGTCTATAATTTTTAGCCTATAATTCGCAATGGCCGCTTATTTCATGGTCTAGGCGTTTTTCATGCAGTCCGAAAGGGTCTTGATGCACAATTATCTGCGCTAACGGAAATTCTGCCAAAATTTTAGCTTCAACCTTATCCGAAATATCATGGCTCTGCGACAAAGTTAAGTTTCCGTCCAGTTCCAGATGAATTTCTATAAACATCCGCAAGCCCGAAACCCGGGTGCGGAAGTCGTGATAGCCTTTGACTTCCGGCACTTCATGCACTAAGGCAATAATTTTTGCTTTAATCTCTTCATCAACCTCATGGTCGGTAATTTCTTCCAGCGCCTTTAGGGCGATATGTCCGGCGTTCCACAATAAATAGGCCGAAATCAGCACCGCAGTCAGACTGTCAAACCATTGCCAATTTAAATAGCGCACCACCAAAAGCGAGGCGATAATTGCTCCGTTTGTCAGCAAATCAACCGTATAATGCGCGCTGTCGGCTTCAATCGCCTGCGAATTGGTCTTTTTTACGACTGAAGCCTGAAATGTTATCAGCGCCACGGTCAAGATAATGCTGATTATCATAATCCACAAGCCCACTGCCGTTTGCTTTATGGGTGTCGGGTCTATAAAACGGCAGATTCCGTCATATAAAATAAAACCGCCCGAACCGGCGATAAAAGCCGACTGTATCAGCGCGCTGACCGATTCGGCTTTGCCGTAGCCGTAGCGGTGATGTTCGGTTAAAGGCTTGTTGGCAAATTTTACCGCCACCAGAGAAATAGAAGATGAAATAACATCGGTCAGGCTGTCAACCATAGAAGACAGCACCGAAAGCGAACCGGTTATAATCGCCGCTCCGGCTTTTATCAGGCTGAGCGTAACCGAAACGCTGATGCTGGCGCATGCGGCGAAAGTTTTTAGTTTTTTTAGGGATTTTTCATCCAGTTCAGAATTGTTCAAGTATTTTCTCCAGATTTTGCAGGTCAATTTCCAGCGGTTTATTATTAAAATATTTAGCCGCCAGTTTCAGGTGCGGATTTTCATTGCTTTTGGCAAAGTCATACACGGCATAAGCTTTTCCGTTTTCTTTGTAAAGCGATAAAACCACGCTGTTGTCATTTTCTATATACAGCTTTTTAGCTTTCAGCGGCTTGGTCTGCAGCTTTATATCGGCCGGAGTTATCGGCGTGTTCAGCGCATATTTTACAAAGTAAAGCAGTTTTTCCTGCTCCGGCGCATAGTTGCTCGGCGAATATGGGCGTCCATAGCGCAAATCCCATAAATTTCCATATGTCCATTTGCGGAAGTCTAAGTCCATATCCACAAAGTCGCCGCTGATTTCCCAAACCTGAAACTGATTGTCAAATTTGATGTAAGCCGCTTTGGAGCCGCGCCCTAAATCTATGTTTATATCGCCGAGGTCAAAACGCTGGATAAGCTCGCCGTCATGCTTAAGCTCAATTTCAACCGCTTTAGAATCCTTATCATCCAGCGGCGACAAATTAAACATGGCTAAATTTTCGGCTTTATTGGTTTTGCACTCAAAAAACTTAGCTTCAGAAATTGTGGTCAGCAGGCGGCGGATTCTTTCTTGATATACCGGCAGAGTGTCATTGTTTTCTAAATGCCACAAGCCGTCTTTGTTTACAAAATCCAAGTCGTACCGGTTAGATTTCAGGCAGATACGGTTAATTTCGTTAATCTTATTTTCTACCGCCGGAAAGGCTTTTTTGCCCTCGTAGGCGTCAACGCTGCTGCGGTTAGAAATATAAACCGAAACCAGCGCCGCCGCCAAAATCGCCAGACAAACCAGCGCCAGTTTAATAAACTGCCTGTCGGCTCTAAAGGCTAAACTCAGCCGCAGTCCTTTTTGCCGCCGAAGCTGATTAAGCTTTATAATCAGCAATACCAAAACCAGCAGAGCCGGAACCAGCAGCAGGTTAGCCAGGCTTACCGCCGTGTCTATTTTGCGGATTTCGGCAAAAGCCTGCTCGCGGATGTCGCTCAGCTGCTGCCGCAAGTCGTTAAGCTGGGTGCGGACTTTGGCAATGGCGGCAAGTTCATCGGCCGTAAAGTTCTCGCGTTCTTCAAAATCTTTTTTGTTCCAGACTTCCTGCATGGCTGCTTTGGCTTTGTTCATTTCCGCAAAAATCGCGTCTTCCTGCTGGCTGAAACGCAGCGAATTCAGGCGGCGCATGGTTTCTATATCTTTAAACGGATGGCTTTGAGCTTGTTTGCCGCGTATCTGCAGCAAATCGTCATCGCCGGAAAGATAGTCCAAAGCGTTTAGAATAAAGTTGGCGTTGTCAAAATTCTCTACCACATATTCCGATTCCAAAAAGTTTTTGCGGGTGCCCCAGAATGTGTCATACAAAAAGTCGGTATCGGTTACGGCAATCAGGTCAAACGGATTTTCTTTTTCCAGCCCGATTACTTCGGCCGCGAGAATTTTCTGGTTTTTATCCGGTTCAAAATAACGCAGGATTTCTTGCGGGTTCAGGCCGTCTCTTACAACGCTTGCCGGCATAATTTCCGAGATTTCGCCGGCGCGCAGCAGCGGATAAAAAGCGATTTTGTTTGCTTCATAGGCTTTATGCTCCGGCATAACTACTGAGGCAGAGGCCATAAGAATTTCATTCAGATTTTTCGTGACCGGATGCATAGGATTCATGTTGTCGTTTTTAATTCTGAACTGAATCACATCCTGCGAAAAAGTCGGATTGCTCTTGTAGTTGGCGGAGGCGTCAACGGTAATGGAATTGCCTAAATCCGCCACCACATAGTCTTTATAGAACTTTATATGCCAAAAATCTTCAAGCTCGCCTAAATCCGTGCTTTCCAGATGATAGTTTTCGGCGGAATACAGGCGGGACGCTTCATTAGCCGGGTCTAAAAGCACCAATATTTTGCCGCCGTTCTGCGAATATTTTTTTATGGCGTTTACAAATTCCGGCGCATAATTTTTAGGATAAAACAGCATCAGCACATCAAAATTGCGCTCAAAATCTTCAGGCCGTACAATGTTTGTGATATCGTAGTTCTGATCTAAAAGCTTCACTATATCCCACGGCTGCCCCAAAAAGGTGCTGTCGCCGCTGGTAGAGCCGAACAGCGGCAAACCGGTCAAAATTCCAAGGCTCTTTTTATGATGATGCAAAGCGCGGATTTTAGAAATTAAATCCTGCTCCAAATTGCCTTGGCGCTCTTGGGCAAAAAACGGAATAACCTGCTTGTTTTGCAAAGTGTCTTCCAGAGTCAGCCCGAATAAGGCATTTTGATTTAAGTCAATCAGCGGAATCGGCTGCAGGCCGTTGGCAAGCGCGATGTCTTCTTCTTCGCTCAAAAACTGCGGATGATAAATTTTAAAGTCAAACTTGCCGCCGGAAACATCGCGGCATTTTTTCAAAAGCAGGCGCACATTGTCAAAGATTCCGCGCAAAGCTGAGTTGCGCTGTTCCAATACCGGCGAAAAATAGAGCTTTGCCAAAACCGGCTCCGGCAGGTTCCGCAGAATTTCTTTAGAACTGTCGGTTAAGGTAAATATTTTCTTTTCGGTTGCGTCATATTGAATGCTGCGGGTCAGGCCGTTGGCTAAGATATTTATTCCGAAAAATGCTAAAAGCAGCATGCTCCACGCTGCAATATAATAGCTGCGGCTGCTGGACTTCAGCCAGCCGGAAGTGCCGGCGGTTTTGAAGTTTACAATTAAAATGGTGGTAAAGTTAAAAAAGAAAATTATGGTCGCGAAAAAGATGATATCGCGCAGCTCAACCAATCCTAAGCTTAAGGTGTCAAAGTGGCTCAAAAAGCTGAAAGAGGCGATTACATCTATAATTGTGTCCGGCAGGAATAAACGGAAAAACGACAATATATATTCAATTCCGCTCCAAAAAAACAGCAGGTTGGCGACAACCGCCAAAACTAAGGCAATTACCTGATTTTTGGTTAGAGCCGACATGGTTTCGGAAATAGCCAGCATACACCCTGCCAAAACAAAGCTGGCCAGATAGCCTAAGGCAATTACGCTGTTGTCGGGAGTTCCTAAAATGTTGACGGTTATCCAAAACGGAAAAGTCAAAACCAGCGCCAGACCGCAGAATATCCAAGCCGCAAAAAACTTGCCGCAGACTAAAGTGCGGATAGATACCGGCATAGTCACCAGCTGCACTATGGTTTTGTTGCGGAACTCTTCTGCCCAAAGTCGCATGGAAATTCCGGGGATAAACAGCAAATACAGCCACGGCTGAAAAGAAAACACCGATTGCAAATCGGCTTGCCCGCGGTTGAAAAAGTCGCCGAAATAAAGGGCAAACGAGGCGCTTAAAAGCAAAAAGCTCAGCAAATAGACGTAGGCGAGCGGAGAAACAAAATAACGGTACAGCTCATTTTTGCAAACAATCCAAAGTTTTTTCATTGTTATTCTCCTTTGTGCGCTGTCAAGTTGCGGAAAGCTTCTTCCAGATTATCGGCCTTGGCCTCTTTGAGGATGTCTTTCAGGCTGCCGTCAGCTTTAATTTTGCCTTTGTCCAGCAGAATAATGCGGTTGCAGACGGTTTCGGCTTCTTCCAGCAGATGGGTGGAAATGATAATGGTTTTATCTTTTGCCATGCTGACAATAAGCTTGCGGATATAGTCTTTTTGGTTGGGGTCAAGCCCGTCTGTCGGCTCGTCTAAAAGCAAAAGCGGCGGATTGCTTAAAATGCTTTGCGCAAAGCCGACGCGGCGCTGATAGCCTTTAGACAGCGTTTCTATTTTTTGGTTTACGATATTGCTGATATTGGCAATTTCAATAACCTCATTTACGCGTTCTTTAGCCGCGCCGCGCAGTTCGGCCATATATTGCAGAAACATTTTAACGCTGATATCCGGATAAAGCGGCGAACCCTCCGGCAGAAATCCGATATTTTCTTTAGCAAACAAAGCCGCCTCGGCAATATTTTTGCCCAGTACTTCTATACTGCCGGAACTCGGCGCCAAGTAGCCGGAAATCATATTCATCAGCGTAGATTTTCCGGCGCCGTTAGGACCTAAAAGCGCGATAATTTCTCCGCGTTTGGCGCAGAATGACAAATCGTCAGAGGCGGTAATGGCGTCATATTTTTTATAAAGATGAGATATTTTTAGGGTTATATCGTTATTTTTCTTCATAAATTTCTCCTCCGGTCATAGGTTCATAAGCACCTGTTGTTGTGGGATAAGTAATCGGCAGCGCATAGAGCCGGCGTGCGGTGTTAAATGCTGTAGAAATTGCACCGGCGGCTTTAAATTCCGGATTTAAATCGGTTAAAGCCGTTAAAGCCTGATTTTTGAAAACGTGCTTCAAAAAGCGCATAAGCGACGGGTTTTTAGTACCTTCTCCGGCGGCATAAATTACTGCCGGCAGCTGCGGCAGAAAGTCTTGAGCCGCCTGATAAATTGCTTGAGCAATAAAGGCGGTGGCAGTTGCCGCGCCGTCTTCCAGCGACAAACCCTCCAAATGCTCTTTTTTGTCGCTGAAGCACAGAATATCCAAAGATTTCGGCGGGTTTTTATGCAAAAATTTATGATGCAGCAGGCTTTCCACAATCTGAGTATGAATTTTTCCGGTAATCGCCAAACGCCCGTTATAGTCGGTTTGCATATTGGCGTGGCGGAAAGTCCAGTCTTCTATCATCGCCAGCCCCGGGGCGCAGTCAAAAGCCAGCAATTCGCCGGATTCGCCTAAATAGATAAGGCTGCTGACGGCTTCCAGGTCTATAAACAAAGCCGGACGGGCGATGTTTGGCCCCGCAGCGTTGAAAAAGGCCGGAGTTAAAGGCGAGGCTTGCCCTCCGGAAAGCAAATCCGCTTTATGAAAGTGCGTAACCACGCGCCGTTTAAACTTGCGGCTCAGCTCATGTCCTTGTTCCAGCTGATAGGAGCATTTATTAGCCGGATCATTGCAAATAGTCAGGCTGTCAACGCCGATTTCTTCAAATTCATCCGGAGTGCAAAAGTCGTTAACCGCTTCCAGATAAAAATCCGTCATAGCGCCTTGCAGCTGCTGAATCTGCACATTTTCGCGCAAAGAAGATAAATCGCAGACGCGTTTGCCGATAACCGAGCGTATATCCATAATCAGCGGTTCGGGGTAGGGAACGGCGGCGGTTTTGATTATTTTATGAACATCTATGCCGTCTGTCTGCACCAAAGCCAGCTCAAGCGAATTAAGCGAAGCTCCGCCGAAAAGTCCTAAAACCGTCATATTTTTTATCATCTGTACACATCTCTTTTGTTGCAATGCCGAAATAATATGCTAATATGCGTTAAAATTTAGTATAAAGGAACAAGAACGATGAATAAGTTTAAATCAGAATTTCTAAATATTATGCACGAGCGCGGTTTTTATAATCAATGCACCAACGAAGATGGCTTTGATGCCTATCTTTATGAATGTGAAAGCAAGGGCAAACCGGCAGTCGGCTATTTAGGTTCTGACCCGACCGGCGACAGCCTGCACGTTGGGCATATTGTGCCTTTAATGATGATGCGCTGGTTTCAAAAATGCGGGCATAAGCCTTTGACATTGGTCGGCGGAGCTACTGCCCGCATCGGCGACCCGTCCGGCAAAGACAAGCTGCGTCCGTTTTTGGATGAAGAAACTTTGGCGCACAATGTTGCCGGACTGAAAAAGTCGTTCCGTAAGTTTTTGAGATTCGGCGACGGAGCTAATGACGCAGTTATGGTTGATAACTGGGATTGGTTTAAGGATGTTAACTATCTGGCTTTTCTGCGCGATATCGGCACCTGCTATTCGGTTAACCGCATGCTGACCATGGAAAGCGTAAAGAGCCGCTTGGAACGCGAACAGCCGATGTCGTTTTTGGAATTTAACTATATGCTTCTGCAGGGCTATGATTTTTGCCAGCTGCTGCAGAAATACGGCTGCCGCGCCCAGATTGCCGGCGCTGACCAATGGGGCAACATCACATCCGGCACCGAATTGGGGCGCCGCCGCTATGATACGGAATTGTTTGGCTTTACCAGCCCGATTTTGACGGATTCCGCCGGTAAGAAAATGGGCAAGTCCGAGGGCAATGCGGTTTGGATTAACGATGAAAAACTGCCGTCCTACGACTATTATCAATATTTCCGCAACATCGGCGACGCCGAAGTCGGCAAATGTCTGCGCGTGTTTACAGATTTGCCGATGGATGAAGTGCGCCGTCTGGAACAGCTGAAAGACAAGGAAATTAACGAGGCTAAAAAGATTTTGGCGTTTGAGGCTACAAAAATCTGCCGCGGTTTGGAAGAAGCGCAAAAAGCACAGGATACGGCAGTTAAAACTTTTGAGCAGGGCGCGGCAGGCGGAGATTTGCCGACTCTTAATGCCGATTTGAATGCCGGTATCGGTGTTTTGGACGCCTTTTTGAAAATCGGCTTTGTGGCCAGCAAAGGCGAAGCCCGCCGCTTGATTAAGCAATCCGGCTTAAAAATCAACGACAAGCCGGTTACAACTGAGGGGTATATTATTACATCTAAAGATATAGTTAGAGGAGTTGTTAAAATTTCTCAAGGTAGAAAGAAATTTGGCATTGTGATATACCGCAAACAATCAAAAGAGTTAACTTTATAATAAGGCTGTCGGTTTTTGTCACTATAAGTTGGTTGTTGCATATAACATATTATGTAAAATATATAACATGTTATGTAAGTATATAATATATTATATATAAGTACCTATTATAAATAGAATTAAGCCTAAAAACAAAAAATCCCTCTGTTTGGAAAACAAAGGGATTTAGATAAACAATTATATTAGGAAAGGACATGATATTAGCATGGATATAACCAATACATTATCTTTTTATCATACTAATCAGCTGCTGTCAAGTTTTTTCTTATGGAATATATTTTTTTTAATTTTATTATAATAAAAATATAATTGAAAAATAATACTATGTATATAAA
>CAVKTH010000064.1:0-9947 GCA_963659495.1 Bacteroidaceae bacterium
CTGGAAGGTAGCAAAATGTGCTATATTCGCAATAGCTAATATGCTACACTATTTTCTTTAGAGTAGTTGTCAACTTCCAGCCATCTTGCCGATGGCTTTTTTGTTACATGAAAAATAATGAAAGGAAGTTACGATGAAACAAAATCAATTTGGCCGCAGTATGATAGAAATGCTCGGCGTGCTGGCTATAATAGGAGTATTATCAGTCGGCGGGATTGCCGGATATTCTAAGGCGATGGAAAAGTGGAAATTGGATAAGGCAATAGGAGATTATTCTATGATGATTCAAGGAATCTTAGAACATCGGGAAGAGTTTTATCGGCAATCACACAATATAGAAACATTCTCATTAACTATTTCAGATACTCTGCAAGCTCTGAATCTTGTTCCGGCAAATTGGCAAAAAACTGACAAATATCTTATAGACGACATGGGAAATTATATTAGTGTTCAAATAGCTCCGGCCTTATATGATATGCCTGACCGCATATCCATAAATATATTATTAGGCGGAGTACGCGAAACTGAAGAAAACAATTTTACAGAGGGTTTTTCCGCAAAGCTCTGCACTACTTTATATACAGATTTGATTATTCCCTTGCAAAATTCAATTTGGAAAACCAGCGTATATCGCAAAAATTCCGGAAATCCACCGGCTTGGGCTGGGTCAGCATATTGCACAAAAAATGAAAATTGCCTCAACAATATGACTTTAAAAGATATACATGAACTTTGCTCGTCTTGTGACAACAAAAACGACATGTGCGGCGTTAACTTTAATTTATAAATCAGCTTGATTTTTCCAAACAATGCTGTTATAAAATTTAACGTCCGGTACTGATATCACTGGACGTTAAATTCATTGCAATTTCTGACATTGAAAATTATTTCAGGCATTATACAAGATAAAAAATACCGTTATCGCAATTAAAATCAAAAAATAAATTGATGTTTGCCATAAAAGCCGCTTTCTAAAACTTATGATTTTGTTTTTATATAAGCGATTTATCAGAGGAGTACCGGATATATAAGTCAATATGAATGATACAATAGCAATCAGCCGAAAATTATATCTAAGATTATCTTTGTGTGTCAGATAGAATTCCATATCATTACTGTCAAAATCAGCATTTTCAAGCAAAGCAAAGAATAATGAAATTGTTAGTGTCACAACAACAATCCAATATATCCAAAACTTTACAATACTAATCAATTCTTTTTTTAATTTAAGCATTTAAGGTATCCTCGTTTTATTTCCATTTTTTTTGCACATATTCTCTAGCTTTATCTTGCAACTTTTTATTGTATTTGTAAAGCGGAGAATCATAGGCTCTAGCTAAATCAGCATTTGTCCAATCTGATATATCTTTATATAGAGGTGAATCTTTATCTGAAATTTCATGGATAAAATCCGTTTCGTTGATATTCTGAGCCATTGGTGAATTAGAGTTTTGATACTCCTTTAATAGTTCTACAGCTTCATTTTCATTTTTATTTAATGGTATTATACCTAAATCTATGCCGGTAATTCCAGAAAAAACTTTTTTTCCGCTAGTTTTTAATAATTGTTTCCCTAAAAGGTTCATTGCAATTGGTAATAATTGTATTGCCATTTTTTTCTCCTATTAAAATTTAAGTTATTTTTTAGATTTAAACTTTAATAGAAATCAAAATTATTAACAATCCAGCATAGAATGTAACTATCCACCTTTGCATTCTATAGGTGTTTTAAACTCTCGATTATTAGCTTCAGCTAGTCTAATCAGTTTATGTAATCTATTACTTGTTTCGTAAGGAATTGTCATATCTGTGGCTTTATTTTCTAAAAACCAATGAGCAAAATAATTAGCTGTTAATTTTCTTCCATTTTTTAATGCTTTTTCAAATTGGTCTTTTTGAATTTGTTTAAAATATGCTCGAAATGGTGCATATTTTTTATCACGACCTTTACCTCGTTTTATTGCTTGTATTTTTCTATCTTCTTTTACAATTGCTTTAATTGTTGTAGCATGTAACTCTCTCCAGTCTTCTCTAGCTTCAATAAGTATATCAGTTGCCCAATTTAAAATCTGCTGCTGCAATTCCTTGTCTTGATGCAGTTTTAAATTATGCAAACAAATTGCATCAAATTTACGCAGTGCTTTTATTGATATAATATCCTTAAAATCCATTTTTATTCCTTTCATTAGATAAGATTTATATTATATAGAGTTAGAATACAAAAATTTAAAATGCAATATCATTCTTGCGAATGAGTGTTTTTTGTTTTGTGGTAGGGCCGGAGAGCTTGTTATATTCCTACTCTTGCAAACAAGTTTGCGCGAGCAGTGCCTTTCGCGCCGCAACGGCTCAACCATCGCTGCCGCTCGGTTTTGCCGGCTATCCGCTCCGAACTCTCTTGAGAGTTCGCTTCTTCCGGCTTTAAAACAAAAAACACTCATTCTTGCGAATGAGTGTTTTTTGTTTTATGGTAGGGCCGGAGAGCTTGTTATATTCCTACTCTTGCAAACAAGTTTGCTGCGAGCAGTGCCTTTCGCGCCGCAACGGCTCAACCATCGCTGCCGCTCGGTTTTGCCGGCTATCCGCTCCGAACTCTCTTGAGAGTTCGCTTCTTCCGGCTTTAAAACAAAAAAACCTCATTCTTGCGAATGAGTGTTTTTTGTTTTATGGTAGGGCCGGAGAGAATCGAACTCTCAAGACATTGCTGCCACCAGATTTTGAGTCTGGCGCGTCTACCAATTCCGCCACAACCCCATAAAAATTACACTACGTTAATACAGTACATTTTTTGATTAGTCAAGACTTTTTTTGCATTTTTATAAATATTTTTGCTTTGCTTTTGTTTTTGGCTGTGTTATACTCCTTGCCAGTTGATAAAAAATTGAGGTTACAGTGGAAAATTTAGAGCATCAGGCTTCGGTTTTATTTGGCGAAAAAGAATTTCAAAAAGCTTTGGAAATTTACCAACTTTTACTGCAGGGTAATCCAAAGGTAGAAAAATATGCTATCGCCTGCGGAAATTGCTTTGATGCGCTTGGAAACAAAGAAAAAGCGCTGGAGCTTTACAGCCACGCCTTAAAACTAAATAAAAACTCCGAAGCTGCGCTTTTAAACCTTTCTACCCTGAACTACGAAATCGGAGAATATGACAAATCGGCTGATTTTGCTCAAAAAGCTTTGCAGCAGAATCCAAACAATATGGCTGCATGGCAGAATCTTGCCAACATTGCATTTTGCCGCGGCAACTATGAAGACGCGCTGACCTATTATCAAAAAATGTATGAGCAGAACAACCGCAGCTATATTGCCATGATTAACCTGGCAAACACCTACTACTCTTTAGGCAAATATGTTCTGGCTTTGGAATTTGCTAAAAAATCCCTAGAGCGCCATCCGTCAAGCGTGGTTGCCAATATGATTTCCGGCAATGCTCTGGTTGCTATGCAGAAATATGAAAAAGCCATAGATAAATATCTGCGGGCGTATGAGCTGGACGAGCATAACCGCGAAGTTTTAAATGCTTTAAGCGAAACGTACCGCTCGTTAAATGACTGGGAAAACTGCATTATGTTTGCTTGGCGCTATGTTAAAACCGCACCCGAGCAAACTGACGACATAAATCTGAACTTCGGCTATTTGCTGTATGAATGCTATTCGGAAAAAAGCGAAGATTTAGCGAAAAAATATGCTACAAAATGGCTGAATTTTTTCCCAAACAACAAAATTGTGCAGCATATGGCCTGCGCTTTAACCAACGGTCACGCGCTTTTAAATTCTGACAGCCACTTTATTAAGGCTACATTTGACGCTTTTGCCCAAGATTTTGATGAAACCTTAAAATCTCTGGACTATCAAGCACCGAACCTGATTGAAAATGAAGCGGCAAAGCATCTGAAAACTTCGGTATTTAAAGGATATCACATTTTAGACTTGGGCTGCGGCACCGGCCTTTGCGGCGAAAAAATGAAAAAATTTGCCTCCCGCAAAGGACTGATAGGCGTGGATTTGTCCGAAAAAATGCTGGAACAGGCTGAAGAAAAGAAAATTTACGCTCAGCTGATTTGCGATGACATCTGCCACTATATGGAAACAACTGAATACTATTTTCATGTGATTGTAGCCTCAGATGTTTTGACCTATTTCGGCGACTTAACCAAAGCTTTTGTCCGCGTTTCAAAATCCTTAACTCCGGGCGGCATGTTCTTTTTCACGGTGTCGGAAAATCATTATAACGAAGACGATTTTTTCATGGCGCCGAGCGGACGATTTCTTCATAATCCCAACTATGTGGAAAAGGCTCTGAAAAGCGCCGGGCTGAAAGTTTTGAACTGCGAACGGCATATTTTGCGCAATGAGGCGGAAAGTCCGGTATACGGCTATGTTTTTGCCGCGGCTAAGCCGGATTTAAATAAATAAGGGACTACAAATGAAAAAATTTTGGCTGGTTCTGACTTTATTATTTTTGATAATATTTCCGGTTTCAGCCAAAGAAGCTCCGGCTATCCGGCTAAATCGTGCCAGACAGCAAATAATCCTGCGCTATATTCAGCATGTTCCGCCGCAATATACCCAAAGCGCACGCACCTTAGCCGTTTATTTAACCAAGCCTTTTGATAATAAAATAGAAAAAATGCAGGCTATTGCCTATTGGATTGCCGCCAATATTGCTTATGACAGCTACAAATATAACAATGGCACAGAAAACAAGCGCAATATGAAATATCATTACGATATCTTAAAAGCACGCACTGGAATATGCGGAGATTTTGCTCAATTGTTTCAAGAAATGACGCAATATGCCGGCATCCGCGGCGTCAAATTTGTTTCCGGCTATGTTGTAGATACAAGACGTCTGCAAAACAAGTATAGCCCGCATCAGCTGGGAGACGGACACGCTTGGAATTCCGTAAATATTAACGGCTATACTTATTATATTGACACAACTTGGATGGCTACACAGCAACTTTCCGTAAAAGGCAGCAACAAGTACAATCCATGGAATCATAAACAAGAAATTTGGAAACGCCTGCGCACAAATAACACAGCCAAAACTACTGCAAATATTCGTTACTATTACTTTTTATTCACTCCGCAAGATGAAGTGCGCAAATTTGGCGAACACCATTTTGCTGTGAGCAGAGACTAAAGAAGTTCTTTGATTTTTGCGCTTAAATCAGCAGCGATTCGCACCGGACGCTTAAGCGCCAAGCTCATGTGAATCAATTTTACTTCAATTTGCGTCAGCAACGTATCGCCGCGATAAATCTCTTGCTGCACACGCAGGCTGGCGCCGCCGGCTTCCAGAATTTTGCAGGTGACAACCAGCGCGTCATCTAAACGAGCCGAGGCAATGTAATCAATATTGCAGGAACGGACTACAAATCCGGTTTGTCCGGCTTCCAGATTTTTTTCCTGATTTACCCCCAGCGTGCGGATAAATTCCGTGCGGGCGCGTTCGGCAAACTTTAGATAATTGGCATAATAAACAATCCCGCCGGCATCAGTATCTTCATAATAAACCCGCACCGGATATGCAAAAATTTTGTTTTCTATTTTTCCTAAAGCCGGAAGTGCATTTTCAAACATTATTTAGTCCTCCAAAGTTTCCAAAAGTTCATACTGTTTGGTTTGTTTTGCCGGCATGTTAATCCCTAAATAGCGATAGCCCAGCTGCGAGATAATGCGTCCGCGCGGAGTGCGCTGCAAAAATCCCAGCTTCAGCAAAAACGGCTCTACAACTTCTTCAATAGTGTCGCGCTCTTCCGAAAGGGCAGCTGCCAACGTATCGGCTCCGACCGGACCTCCGCCATAGTTTTTAACAATGCAGTTCAAATAGCGGCGGTCAAAAGCATCCAGCCCAAAATCGTCAACATCCAAGCGCTTTAACGCCATATCAGAAATGTGTGAGTCTATAACTTTTTGCGCAGAAACCGCACCGAAATCACGCACGCGGCGCAGCAATCGTCCGGCAATACGCGGTGTTCCGCGTGAACGCTTGGCAATTTCCATTGCTCCGTCTTCGGAAATTTCTATGTTTAAAAGTTTAGCATTGCGCTGTACGATTTTCTTTAAATCTTCATGCGAATAAAAATCCAAGCGCAAAGGAATCCCAAAACGTTCGCGCAGCGGAGTGGAGAGCAATCCGGAACGAGTAGTGGCGCCGACCAGAGTAAACGGCTGCAGGTCTATACGCACCGAACGGGCGGAAGGTCCTTCGCCGATAATCAAATCCAGCTGAAAATCTTCCATGGCGGAATATAAAACTTCTTCAATCGCCGGATTCAAACGGTGGATTTCATCAATAAACAGCACGTCGTTACGTTCCAGATTAGTCAAAATTGCCGCTAAATCGCCGGATTTAGAAATCATCGGCGCCGAAGTAGCGCGGAAACCGACGCCCAATTCTTTGGCGACAATGGAAGAAAGCGTAGTTTTGCCCAATCCCGGAGGACCAAACAGCAACACATGGTCAAGCGCTTCACCGCGCTGTTTGGCGGCGGCGATAAACACTTTTAAATTATCGCATACATCTCGCTGTCCCACAAAATCGTCCAAACTTGCCGGACGCAGGCTGACCGGATTGTTGCCGATTTGTTCGTCTTCGGCTTGAACTTGCGGGCTAACGATTCGCGTATCATCTTTCATGGTCTAAAATTCCTTTTGAGCAAATTCTTTTAAGGCAAGGCGGATAAGCGTCGGCACATTGGCGTCCGGATTTTCCGCCACAGCTTTAGATACGGCGCGGTAAGCCTCCAAACGCTGATATCCCAGATTAACCAGAGCCGAAATAACATCTTCGCTTTTAGAATAGTCAGCGTCTTTCGGCAAAACAACCTGAGCCGCCGGAGCGCCCTCTATAACTTCATCTGCATTGCCGCCAGAAATGCCAACCGGAATTGCAACGATTTTGTCTTTAAGCTCGGTAACTATGCGAGCCGCAAGTTTTGGTCCAACACCGGAAGCACGGCAAAATGAAGCTTTATCCTGCGCGCTGACTGCTTGTGAAAGCTGCGCCGGAGTTAAAACCGAGAGAATGCTTAAACATACTTTTGCACCGACGCCCTGAACTTTGGTAAGCGTGGAAAACCATTCTTTTTCCCACGCGTCGGCAAAACCGAACAACGACAGGCTGTCTTCCCGTACCACCATTTCGGTCAAGAGCGTGGCTTCTTGTCCCTGTGTCAATTTGCCCAAAGTTTTAGATGAGGCGGAAACGAGATAGCCCACGCCGTTCACGTCTATAATGCAATAATCATCGCCGATTGTATCAATCAGCCCGCGTAATTTAGCAATCATTTTTTACAATCCTTTTGTTGGCATTAGAGTAGCGAAAATATGCAGACGGTGCAAGAGTTTTGTTGCTTTTCTGCAAGGCTTAATTTATAAAGACAGAAACGGAGAAAATAAAATGGACTTTTTAGAAATTTTTTGCCTTGGTTTGGCGTTGGCTGTAGATGTTTTCGGCATAGCGTTTGCCTATGGGCTGATTATCAAGCGTCACCGGCGGATTATGGCCTTGCGTTTGGCCGGAACCTGCGGCGTGATGCAGTTTGTAATGCCGTTATTCGGCTTTGCCGGAACCGCGGTTATCAGCGCGTGGATTTCCCGCTTTGACTATATTTTGGTGTTTTTGGTTTTTACGGCGCTGGGCATAAATGTGATTCGCGAGGCCATAGAAGAAAACGGCGAGGAAAATATAGTCAAAAAACGCAGGCGCCTGAGCTGGAAAGTTGCTTTTACCATCGGAATTGCCACCAGTATTGATGCGTTAGTCAGCGGAACTATGCTTTATTTAACTAAAACGCCGTTGCTGCAGGCGTCCCTTATTATCGGTGTGGTTTCTTTTGCCGTAGGGTTAATCGGCTTTAACTTAAACTGCTGCTTAAAGAAAGTGCCGGAAAAATATCTGCAAATCATCGCCGGCTTGGTCTTAATCGGACTGGGACTAAAGAACCTGCTGGCACATTTTCTTTAATACATAACTTTATTCAGATACAAACCGCAGGCGGGGGCGGAAATACCGGCTTTAGTACGGTCGCAGGCTTCCAAGATGGTTTTGACGTCTTCCGGTTTAAGACGGCCGTTGCCGACTTCTTTCAGAGTACCGACCATATTGCGCACCTGATGATAAATAAACGAGCGCGCTTCCACCGTAAAAATAATTTCATCGCCGACACGTTCAATATCCAATTTATCCAAAGTCTTAACCGGACTTTTGGCTTGACACCCTGCCCCGCGGAACGAACTGAAATCGTGATGTCCGAGCAAATACTGCGCGCCTTGCCGCATAGCCGCGATATCCAGCGGATACGGCACGCGCCAAACTCTGTCTATCAGCAAGGGACTGGGACCGCGGCGATTCAAAATCCGATAAATATAACCGCGTCCAACGGCTGAAAAACGGGCGTGAAAATCCTCTGAAACTTTTTCCGCCTGCAGCACACTGACCGGAGCTTGCAGTTCACGAAGCAAAGCGTTAAGACTTTCCATAATTTTATATTCGCTTAAGTCTAAATCTAAGTCAAAATGCGCTACTTGCGCCAAAGCATGCACTCCGGCATCGGTGCGACCAGCTCCGAATACTTCAGCTGTTTGATGCGAAAAGCCTAAGATAGCTTTTTCCAAAAACTCCTGCGCGCTGGGACCGTCTTTTTGCTTCTGCCAGCCCACTAAGTGAGTTCCCTCATATTCCACCATAATTTTATAACGCATTTTCAACCCTTTTCAAAATTTTCCCCAGCTTAGGCGAGTGAAGTTCAAAAGTCAAATAAAATCAACTTTACTTTTTATAATTATCCGGCTAATATTATATTGGATAGGCAATAGTCTGTCTGGGGTGTGGTAGCCTCTTTTTGACACGTCTAAATACAAAGACGTTAAATTTGTATACCTTCTAGCGAAAGCTGGAAGGTAGTAAAATATGCTATATTTATAATAGCTAATATACTACACTATCTTGTCAAAAATAGCTTACCAACTTCCAGCTGCTTCATCCAAAGCAGCTTTTTTGTTATAAATTTTTAACTGAAAGGAAGTTACGATGAAACAAAATCAATTTGGTCGGTCAATGATTGAAATGCTGGGCGTTCTGGCGATTATTGGGGTATTGTCAGTTGGTGGAATTGCCGGATATTCCAAAGCTATGGAAATGTATAAAATAAATAAAATGATTGAAGAATACAGCTATTTAATTCAAGGGCTTATAGAGCAGAAAAACAACGTAGTTGCAAGCCATACTTTTGGAGGATTGGCAGATGTTGTGGTTGCAATGCACTTAGTGCCTGAAACATGGCAGGAAACAGGCGGAACAATCAATAATTCTCCCGCAGCCTTGCTTGATCCTTATGGAAATGGCATAAATGTATTTACCAGAAGTGAAGATAATGGAGAAAGAATTGTTATTGATTTTTATTTAGGCGGACTAACCGGAGATGATAAAAAATCGCTTAGTTTTTCTAAAAAATTCTGCATGTCTTTAATGCAAAATACGATACAGCCGCTAGCTCCGGCTTTATATTATTCGCGCCTCGCTCATATTTGGAATGATAAGCATATTTATTACGGCAGCCAATTCTGCGCAGGGGACCGGATTTGCCTAAAAGACTTAACGCTGTCTGATTTAAAAGAAATATGCGACAGCTGTTCAGGCAGAGCATGCGGAATCGTTTTAGAACTTTAACATTTTACGGTTGACTTATGGAGTGAGGATAGTATAGAATAAAGATGTAAAATAACTAATTTAAGAGGAAAGAAAGATGAAAAATAAGCTAAGCAAAGGTCTCTCTCTCTCTCTGCAAATCCTGAACATCTGATTAAAGGCGCTTTTTCTGCCGTTCAGCACGTTTTTGCAAGATTTGGCAGAAAAAATGACACTTTCGGAAATAACACATTCAGAACAAAACTAGCTGCCTCGCACTTTACTCTGCCGTCATTGCGAGCAAAGCGAA
>CAVKTH010000065.1:0-9818 GCA_963659495.1 Bacteroidaceae bacterium
TCAAGGGGCGAGGTTGCTGGATTGCTTCGCTTTGCTCGCAATGACGGCAGAGCAAGGGGCGAGGTTGTAGGTTTGTTTCTAAATGCGTTATTTCCGAAAGTATCAATTTTTCTGCCAAACCCTGTAAAAACGTGCTGAACGGCAGAAAATATGCCTTTAATCAGATGTTCAGGATTTGCAGAGAGAGAGAGAGACCTTTGCTTAGCTTATTTTTCATCTTTCTTTCCTCTTATGTTAAGTTAATTACTGCATTTATTCTACACCAGCTTCACTCCCTAAGTCAACCGTAAAATCAAGATGTTGGAAAATCTGAAAAATAAAAAAACGAGGGTTTGAACCATAGTCAAAAGCCTCGTTTTTTACAGATGCATAAGTGTTAACTGCAATTACAAACTCTGTTGGATGTCTTTTCTATGCTTGTTGCTTTGGTACCACATAGAAATCACTCCGACAAACACTAAAATCCCGAGTCCGCCAACGGCCTCAATAACAGAAATTACACTAGCCATAACATAAATATATTTAAATTATACATAAAACATCTTTATGCTAGCTCTGCCGCGGAGTGTTGTCAACCGGTTGCACACAATTTTTTTATAAAATATTTGCCAAAAAGATTGACAAATAAAAAGAACGGGGTTATAGTAACTGCATATTTTGTATTATTAACTTAAATTATTTAGATTATGGATAGTGTTAAAAATCAGGCAGCTATTGCTAAGTTTATGGATCGTATCAACTATTTCTTCAAGGATACTTTATCCGCAGAGCTTAAGGATAAGTATACTAAGATTTACGACCGCCTTGTTACCTGTCAGAACATTCCAATAGAGCAGCTGGCACCGGAAATTCAGCGTATCAAGCTTGTTGCGCATGCCGCTAAGGCCGAAAATAGCCCGATTACTCATCTGGTGTTTGGCAAAAACATGCGCTATTATGCCAAGTCTAAGTGGTGCGAGCCTCTGAGCGTTGGTCCGCAGGAAAATATTCTTGCGCTTGGGACTTCTGTGCCGGAGAGAATTTTCTTGGCTAAGCTGAATACCGAAAATCTGTGCAAACTGAAAGAAATTACGGTATACAGCGAGGGCGAACCTACATTGTGGGGTTATAACAAGCCAAAGCTGACAAAGCTGGATATTGTTTCGCAGATTCCGGAGGACTTGCTGCCGCATGTTTATGCTTATGAGCTGGACTGCAAGGAACTTCAGGACTTTAACATGGTTCTGCAGCGCTATTGCTACAATGTGGTTTTGTATGGCAGCATTGCTAAGCAAGACGAGGATTAAGCACTAATTCTTTAACTGAAAACACCGAGAAATTAACTCGGTGTTTTTAATTTTAGACAAGCAGATTTTTAACTATATGTTAGGGTTTTGGCGCTAAACTTTAGGCAATTTTAAAGGAGATTAGCAATGAAAAAATTGATTGTAATGCTTGGCTGTCTGGCTTTTTTGGTAAGCGCCTGCGATAATAAAAAAGAAGAAAATACAAATACAGAGGCTCAGGTGCAAGCCGAAACAGACGTTCAGCAAAGTGAAAATGAAACTTCGGCTTCTGACGAATTATGGCAGAAAATCAGCGGCGAGCCGGCAAACTTTGAAAAAGCATTTAATCAGTTTAATGAGGTGCAGAAATATTATTTTTGCGCGGCATTTTCAGTCGGCGCTATGTCGGTTTCCAAACCGGAAACAGCCTCGGCTATGGTTAATTACTTTTTGGGACTGGGTGTAGTAAAATACGGTCAAGGCATTGATGATTCTACATATTCGGCTTTTGATTCCGGCAAGCATATATTTCGCTATGAGCTGGTTGTAAACGATATTTTAGATAAAAAAATCTGCGAAAATATTATGGTGGAAGCCACTCAGTTTGCTAAAGACAACAACTATTCGGTTGAAGATTTGAATGATAAAGGCAAGCCGGAAGTTGAAAAAATTGTCAAGAAATTAAAGTAGCGCTTAAAGGAGGAAAGCATGCCTAAAATTTCTGTGTTGATGCCGGTTTATAAAACGCCGGAAGCCTATTTGAAAGCGGCTATAGAAAGTATTTTGGCGCAGACTTTCGGCGACTTTGAGTTTTTAATTTTGGACGACTGTCCGCAGGACGACCGGCAGAAAATTGTGGAATCGTACGGCGATAAACGGATAAAATATATAAAAAATCCGCAGAATATGGGAATTTCCGCCGCCCGCAACAAGCTGATAGATTTGGCAAAAGGCGAATATCTGGCGGTGTTTGATCATGATGATATTTCTTTGCCGCAGCGCTTTGAAAAAGAAGCCGCATATTTAGATGCCAATCCGGAGTGCGGAGTCGTCAGTTCGGCGCAAAAACTGCTGGTCGGCGGCCATGTCTGTATTTTTCCGGAAAATGATGAAGATATTAAAAATCAGCTTTTTGTCAGATGCTGCGTTGTTCATTCGGCGGCCATGATTAGAAAGTCTGTTTTGACTGATAATAATATAAAATATGAAAGCGAGTTTTCTCCGGCTGAAGACTATGCTCTGTGGTGCCGCCTGATGAGTAAAACTCAGTTTCATAACTTGCCGGAAGTGCTGTTTCATTACCGCAATTTCGCCGGCAACACTTCACATTTGCAAAAGCAGAAAATGGCCGATAAGACTGTGCAGATTCAAGAATTTGTCCGCCGCGAAAATGCCGAAAGATGGAATCGGCTGCTGCCGTATGTAAAATATGTCAGCCGTGTTAAGTTTTTGGGTGTTTCCGTGCTGAAAATCGTCCGCCGCGGTAATGAAGCTAAAGGGCTGCTGTTCGGCTTTTTGCCGCTCTATAAGACCAAAACCAAAGAAGTTTTAAAGCTTCCGAAAAAGTAAAATAAAATATTTGACAAAAAATATAAGGCACTATACTATAAATATAGTGTCTATATTTTTATGTTTCCTTTTTAATTTTTTACTATTATGAAAAAAGTTTCTAATTTCGGTTTGGATGATTTTTCTATTTCAGCCGACGATTATTGCGTTATATCCACCCAGAAAGACGCAGAAGAGTTTTTTGCTCAATGTGAATTTACCGGAAAAGTTGCTTTGGAAGAGGTAACGCCTTTAGGCGCTGAACTGAATTCTGATGTAAAGCTGAAGAATGGAAAAAGCCTTGCCGATAAAAAGTTTTTATGGGTATGCCATGGCTCAGACGGCGAAGTTGTGTATAGAAATTTGTTTAAGGATGAAATTGATTCTGATGAAATAATTTATACACAGTCAAAGCCGGTTAACACTTTGGCGATGATAATAAATAACGGAATTATCTTTATAGTCTGTCAGGATTCTCAGGGCGGGGCGATTGTCCGGGCGCTGACTATGTTCTTTTGCCAGCTTTTAGTGCTGGGCATGGCGGAAATGCAAGGTATTAAGGTTAAAGATTTATACCTTGTTAAAATGCACCGAATTGCGGACAATAAGTATATTGCACCGTGCTGGAGCATTGTCTATGAAGAGAAAAATGATGACGGCGAGCTGGTTGACGCCAATATGCTGCAGCCTGTGGATGTCAGAGATGCAGGGATATTGGACGAAATAGGCCTGAACCGTTTGAATTCTTCTGTGGTCTATGAAAATGAAACTGTTGATGTCCACGGCGTGTATTATACGCTGAAAAAGGATGCTGACGGCGGGCGTTATTTATTGAAAAATGCCTTGCAGGTATCCAATGCAAATGTAAAATGGGCAGACAGCTTGGAAAGGGCTGAGGTTTCGGCAAATGAGCAAAAAGCTGAAAAATCTCAAAGCCTTGGACCGGCAAAAATTATGTATTTATATAAAAAGGGCGGGCAGTAGCTTGCCCTTTTTATATTGACAAAAAATGTCAGGCGCTATACTATAAATCTAGTGTTTGTATTTTTATGTTTCCTTTTTAATTTTTTACTATTATGAAAGATTTTGAATTACGTCTGGATGAATATACGGTTTCGGCTAAAGATGCCTGTATGTTTACCACGCTGAAAGAAGCTCAGCTGGCTTTTTTGCAGCAGGGAATTTACGGTAAAGTCACGCTGGATAGAGTTTTTTATGTGGGCGATACTTTTAATCCGCTTGAAAATTCTGAGAGCAATGAGAGTTCAGGAGGAATGACATTCTTCTGGATTTGCCGCAAAGACGACGGAACAGTTGCGTATCTGCCTTTGTTTTATGCGGATCAGGATTGCGATAATTTCAGCTATGAGGATTTGCAGCCGATTAAAACCACATCTCTGATATATAGAGATCATCGCGTTTATGTCATATCTGTAGATGCTAAAGGAAGAATCTCTGTTCGGTTTTTGACGATGTATTACAGTCAGGAGCAAATAGAAATTTTGTATATGCTGCAAGATATCATTCCTAAAAATATTGTTTTGGAGCGCCTTTACGATACGGTAACCGACAAATTTATTTGTTACTGCTGGAAAGTGGTATATGAAGTATCCGGCGATAAAAACAAGATTGAAGAAAAAACAGCGTTGATGCCTGTAAATATATTTGACGGTGATTTTTTAATAAAAAGAGGCACGGAAAATTTAGACGGAGAAGAAGTTTTAGAAAATGAAACTGCTGAAATTTCCGGTGTGATGTATACATTGAAAAAGACCAAACATGATAAACTTGTTTTGGCTAAGCAGAACTTGCAGATTTTGGGTAAAAAAGTTACGCAGGCTCAGCAGTATAAAAAGCACAGTTCTAAAATCGTGTTATCGGATGAACAAGTGGACACCGGGTATAAACTGATTCCAAAGTATGCTTCATCGGCTGTCAAAAATAAAGGGGCGACAATTATTGTTTCACTAAAAAAAGACGGGGAGTAACCTCGTCTTTTTTGTTGACAAAAACAAAGCGGATAGCTAAACTATAGACATAAATTTATTATTAACTTAATTATTTTTTGCTATGGGAAAGATGAGCTTTTTACAGCATACTTCCAATGCGGATGCCAGCTGTATTGTATTTTGCCGCAGTCAAGCTAACTTGCTCTTGCAGGAAAGAAATCGTAAGTGCGAGACTATTTTGCTGAAAGTCTATGACGAAGACGGTAATGTTTTCTTTGTGTGGGGAGATTATAACAAGTTTGCCTTTAAAACAACGTATACTGCTGTTTTTGCCGGAGAAAATGAGATAATTCCGCCGATAGAAGACGCCAAACCGATTAAAATCGGCGAAGCTTTCAGTCATGGCGATAATTATTACATCTTGACGCAGAATGACCGCGGCAATTTGGTTATTCGCCGGCTGAACCTTTTGTGTGAAGAAAAAATGGTGTACCAGATATTGTCTGATGAAGAAGATTTTGCCGATATTAGCGAAGTCTATTTAACCAAGATTTATACAATCAACGGCCGCAAACAGTTTCTGACCTTGGCTTGGGCGGTTTCATACACCGACGGTTTTATTTCATATATGCCGGTTTTGAACAAGGATGAAAAGCTGCTGGCGGAATATAATATAGCCGCCTTGCTAAAGGAACGCGCCGTGTCGCATCTGCCGATAAAACTGCATGATATGTACTATACGCCGATATGCAATGTGCTGGGCAAATGGCATATTGAATGCAGCAAAGAGCTGAGGCTTACGCCAATATATGGAGTAAAATAGCTATTATCTTTAATTAAACAGCGGGGAGGGGAGGCTCTTCGCTGTTTTTTGTATCTTTGCTACTTTTATATTCCCGTACGGGAATATTTTTCCCGCAAATCATCGGTATTGGACTATTTTATTACCGAACGGGAATAAAACTTGACTTTTCGGAAAATTTAAGCTATATTTTTCCCGTACGGTAATATTAGAGGCGGAAATGAAAGAAATTAAAATTACAAATTCTAAAGCTCTGGGCGAGGAAATCCGTTTTTCCCGCAAACAGCAGGAGCTGACGCAAATGGAGCTGTCGCGTTTGGCAAATACCGGCGTGCGCTTTATCAGCGACTTGGAAAACGGCAAGCCCGATGTAAGCTTGTCCAAGCTGCTGTCAGTAGTTTACGCGCTGGGCTTGGAACTCCGCATCGTAAATAAATGGAGCGACTGATGGAATTTTTGAATGTATTTGTGCGGGATGTTTTAGTCGGAAAACTCTTTGAAGTTTCTGACAAGCTTTCTTTCAGCTATGATGAAAACTATTCTCATTCAGCCGGGGCTTTGCCGATTTCTTTATCTTTGCCGCTGAACGGAAGTTACGAGAGTGACGCCGTGGAAGCTTTTTTTTCGGGGTTATTGCCGGATGAAAATTTGAAGAAAAAACTAGCCCGCTATTTTAAAATATCAGAAAACAATACTTTTGCCTTGCTGAAAGAAATCGGAGCCGAATGCGCCGGAGCAATCAGCGTGCTGCCGGCCGCTAAAATTCCGTATGAACCGAATGTGCCGGAATATAATGAATTATCTGAAGAGCAGTCTTACACTTTGCTTTCTGAATTGCAGAAAATTCCGCTGGGTGTGGATTTTGACGGCTATTTCAGGGTTTCCGGCAGCGGGGCTCAGGATAAGCTTATGGCAATGGTAAAAGACGGAAAAGTGGCTTTGCCCCTAAACGGAACGCCGTCTACCCATATTATAAAACCGGAGATACAGAGTTATCCCAATTCTCAGTTTGATGAATATTTTTGTATGACTTTGGCTGGGCGAATGGGGCTGAATGTACCCAAAGTTTCTTTGCTGCATTTGCGGGATAAAACTTTTTTTGTTACCGAACGTTATGACCGTGTAACTGCTAAAAACGGCTATATCATTCGTTTGCATCAAGAAGATTTTTGTCAGGCGATGCATATAAATCCGAAAATTAAATATGAAAATGAGGGCGGTCCGTCAATTAAGGCTTGCTATAATTGTCTTAAAAATAATTCTTCTTTGGCGGGGCGCGACTGCGTTCGTTTTTTAGAAACGCTGATGTTTAATTTTTTAATCGGAAACGGCGACGCACACGGCAAAAACTTTTCATTATTGTATGATAAAGAAAAAATAACCTTTGCTCCGCTGTACGATTTGATGAGTTCTATGGCTTTGCGTGAGTTTAACCGCAAAGAAAAAATGGCGATGAAAATAGACGGAGAATATTTGTTTGAACACATTTTTATGCGCAAGTTTGCCAAGTTGGCTATAGAACTGGAGCTAAAAGAAGATATATTTGCGCAGATTCTGCAGAATCGGTTTAGTAATATGCTTGAAATCTCTGCTAATTTGCGGGATGAACTGCAAAAAGATAAGTCAACAGCATCGCCGGTTTATGATAAGATATGCGAGGTAATAGAAAAAAATTATCAGCAGCTGATTTAAATTGTACTTGATTTAAAAGAAAATCAGGACTATATTATAAATAACATTAAAGAGAAGCGGCTGTGAAATAGAAATATTTCGCAGTCTGATTTTTTAACATTTTTCAAACAGATTTTGAAAATGACTGTTATTTATTTGACTTAAGGAGGAAATAATGGATAAATTCCCATTGACTAAATTTGGTTATGAAATGCTGGAACAAGAATTGAAAAACCGCAAAGGCGTAGACCGCCCGAATATTATTGCCGAAATCGCTGAAGCCCGCGCTAAAGGCGATTTGTCGGAAAATGCCGAATATTCCGCCGCTAAGGAAAAACAAAGCTTTAACGAAGGACGTATTCAAGAGCTGGAAGCTGTTATCAGCCGCGCTCAAGTGATTGATCCGGCTAAAATGAGCGGCGATATCGTACGTTTCGGCGCTACGGTTTTGGTGGCTAACACCGATACAGATGAAGAAAGCGAATATCAAATTGTTGGCGACTATGAAGCCGATATTGAAAAAAATAAAATTTCTTTGTCTTCTCCGCTGGCACGCGCTTTGATTGGCAAAGAAATCGGCGATATTGCCGAATATCTGGCTCCGAGCGGCAAAAAATCTTATGAAATTATAGAAGTAAAATGGCTCTAAGTCCTTTAAACTTTTTGTAGAAGCCATATATAAAATCCAAGAGCTGAGACTTTTGGATTTTATTTTTTTACAAAGGAGAAAGCCATGACTAAAGAAAAATGCTTTTATGATTATGCTGATAAATGCGACTGCGCCGAAGACGATAAATGCGGCTGCACCTATCCGAACAATATGAAGCATAATGTGACTTGCGAGCCGGAACAGCCGTCTATGGCGGACTTTGAGCATATGCCGCATGAAATCAGCCTCAAAAAATCTAACAAGCTGGAACCGCCGGACTTGCATTGGCATGAAGAACCGCAGTCGTTTGATATGGACTAAAATATTGTTAGCTCTTTGTTAAAAAGTCTTTATCATTTTTTCTGTCCGTTTATACTTTGGAGCAAGAGGATAGAAAAATGACTAAAGTTGCAATTTGGTGCCGCCACGAGGGCGACAATATAATTGGTATCGGGGCGGATATTCCGTGGTGTGTACCGTCGGATAGCAAGCGTTTCCGTAATTTGACTAAAGAAAAAACGTTGGTGGTGGGCAAAAAAACGTATGAAAGTTTTCCGAATCGTACTTTGCCGAACCGCAAGTTTATAGTCATAACCAGACAGGCTGATTATGAAGTTTCAGACCCGCAGAATCACGTTGTTATATCCGATATAAAAAAGCTGAAAGACTATCCGGAAGATTTGTATATTTCCGGCGGCGCGGCAATTTATGACGCTTTTTTTGCGGATTCGGCGCTGCGTCCGGAAATTGTGGTGGACTGTATTTATCACGGTGAGCTGCAAGGCGGATTGACCGGCGAGCCGGTTTCGGTGGATAAAAGCGCGGCGGTGCTGGAGCAAAAATATAAGCCTTTGCCTTTTCATTTTGAACTTGATAATGTTACAACCACGGTTTGGCTCTTAAAAGGCGCTTTTGTGGAACAATCTGTAGTTAAAAAAATTCTGCAATATTTAGAAACGGAGGGAAAATAGATGCAACAGTATTTGGATTTGCTGCGTGATGTTTTAGAAAACGGCGTGGATAAAATGGATCGCACCGGTGTCGGCACCCGTTCGGTATTCGGCCGGCAGATGCGCTTTGACCTAAGCAAAGGCTTTCCGCTGATGACGACCAAAAAAATGCACCTGAAAAGCATTATCTATGAATTACTGTGGTTTTTGAAAGGCGACACCAACGTAAAATATTTGCAGGAACACGGCGTGCGGATTTGGAATGAATGGGCGGACGAAAACGGCGATTTAGGGCCGGTTTACGGTTCGCAATGGCGTAACTGGAACGGCGAGGGAATAGATCAGATTGCCGAAGTTATTGAAAAATTGAAAAAAACGCCGAATGACCGCCGGATGATAGTTTCGGCTTGGAATGTTGGCAAAATTGCTGAAATGCACCTGCCGCCGTGCCATATGATGTTTCAATTTTATGTGGCCAACAACAAGCTGAGCTGCATGCTTTATCAGCGCAGCTGCGATATGTTTTTGGGCGTGCCGTTCAACATTGCTTCATACGCTTTGCTGACAATGATGGTGGCGCAGGTTTGCGGCTATGAACTTGGCGAGTTTATTCACACTTTGGGCGATACGCATATTTATCACAACCATTTTGAGCAAGTGCGCGAGCAGCTTTCCCGTACTCCGTATGAACTGCCGCAAATGCGTATAAATCCCGAAGTTAAAGATATTAACGATTTTAAATACGAAGATTTTGAGCTGCTAAATTATAAGAGCTATGAGGCTATTAAAGGCCAAGTCGCCGTATAGTAGGGAAACTCGTCTAGCTGGTATCTGCTAGGGATTTTTGCGCTCGTGTACCTCTTTTGTACACGTCGCTTAAAAATCCCGTCGCATCTACACACGCTATCCGAGTTTCTGAGAGCTAGTACCGGTTGCTGGAAAATAGCAGCCGGTGTTTTTATACGCTAAAATTTTCTCTCTTCT
>CAVKTH010000066.1:0-9796 GCA_963659495.1 Bacteroidaceae bacterium
CCCTCTCCCTCACGGGGCGAGGGTTCTGGATTGCTTCGTCGTGACACTCCTCGCAATGACGTGTCTAATAGTACCCCTCACTCGGCGCTAAAGCGCCACTCTCTCCCGCAAGGGGCGAGAGAATATGGTCGCAGCATGATAGAAATGCTTGGCGTTTTGGCGATTATTGGGGTACTCTCAGTCGGTGGAATTGCGGGGTATTCTAAAGCCATGGAAATGTATAAGCTGAACAAAGCCCTTGACGAATACAGCTTTATGATTTTTGGGCTGCTGGAGCATATTGACGACATCCGCAAAATAGGACACACCTCTTCCGGCGACACCGGCTTAGCCGAGCTGATGCAGGCAATCCAGATTGTGCCGTCCAGCTGGAAACAACTTGACGCTTCACGCTTTGCCGACAGCAGCGGCAACTATATAAATGTGTTTTACCGTATGTGTGACAGCGACGGCGACAGGCTCATTATTGACATGTGGCTGGGCGGTATTCAGCAAAATGCCGAAGGTACGAACGCTTCCGGCGCTTTTTCTAACAAACTATGCGTATCGCTCTATCAAAACTTAGTACAGCCTCTGCACAAAACTCTGCAATATGCCGGAAACTACCGCTCCGGTTCCGGCGGGCAGTATTTTACACCGCTTTGGGGCGACGCTTATTGCCAAAGCGGACGAACCTGCCTAAGCCAGATGAAAGTCAGCGACTTTTACGAGGCCTGCAACTCTTGTCAAAAAGGCTCAGAAATCTGCACTCTTACTTTGAGTTTTCAAGAACTCAACTAGACCTTAGTTTTATACCTCTTGAAAGACCTTATATCATGCTTAAATAAAAAGTGTTCAAGATGCACTCGGCGGGTGTTTTTAAGCAATTAAATTCTAAGCTGAGGTTTTGAACCCCGAGTTCAAAAATACGGCGTAAAAAAATTTAAGCGATTAAATGCTTTTACAATGTAAAGCGAACACGGCAGACCTTATAATTTGATGTATTGTAAAAGTATTTGATTGTAAACAATGCGTTTTCAAACAACCTTTTAGAAGCTCAAATAAAGGCAGCAGGACTAAGGAAAGCAACTGAGTATATTCACTTGCTTTCCTTTTTTATTTATCTTTGCTAATCGGCATTTGTCCGTGCAAGGTCAGCAAATCGTCTTTGCTGCGGCTATAATCCGGCGAGGCAATGCTGTCTGCCGATTTTTCGTTTAAACCGGAAATTCCCAGAATATCCAGCATGGCGTTAAACATTAAGTCGCTGCTCCATGCACTGTCTTGATGTTCTTGCAAAGTCTTATAAACATCCGGCTTTTGCTGCTTGAATTTTTCAGAAAAAATCATAACCAGCGGAATATGGCTCATCTGGAAAGTAAACTTGCTGCTTTCGTGCGCCAAGTTCAAATCAGGCTCTTCGCCGTGGTCGGAAAGATAGAACCAGCCCATAAAATTCGGTGCGCGGCTGATATTGCTGTAAAGCTGCTCTAAAACATAGTCATTATGCAAAATGCAGTTATCGTAAGTGTCAACTTTTTCGGAAGAATCGGAAAAAACAGCAAATTTTTCAGGATAGCGGTCGGTATAAAGACTGTGGCAGCCCATTAAATGCACAATTACCAAAGCCTTAGGGCTGCTGCTTAAATCCGGCAGAAACTCCGCCAGCTTTTCATCGGTGTAGGTGGAAACGCTTTTATTGCCGGTGTAATCATTTATCCAATGCGCATTATCTGCCGACTGGGCGATAGCGGTTAAAGGCGTGTCGCTGACGCTGTATTTCTTTTGATTGCTGAGCCAATAGGTTTGATAGCCGGCGGCTTTGGCGATTTCTATAATAGAATAAGCGTCTTTAAGTTTTATATCATTATACTGATTTTGCTGCGTCAAAATATAAATCAGCGACGGAATAGTATGAACATGGTTGGAGTAAGCATTTTGAAAAATCAGCGCATCCGGGTTGCTAAGCTCTTTATCCAGCCACGGCGTTGTCGGACGCGCATAGCCGTAGGCGTGCATGTGGTCGCGGGTGGTAGATTCTCCCAATACCAGCATATAAACGCCGTCTGACGAGCTGTGCAGAATCTTTTGCAGCTCTTGCAGGCGGGCTTTGCGTTCGCCGAGCGAAGCTTTATATTCGGCAAAGCCTTTTAAGGTGGCTTTAATATTTGCCGCAGTTGTAACCGCGCAGTTAAGCTGCAGGCGCGGCAGCGAGAATATGCTCAAATATACCAGCAGAAGCAAAGTTATAACCGCCGGTTTGCAGCAATTTTGGCGGCAGCTTTTCAGCTTAAAGCAAAAAACTAAAAATAAAACGGTGCCAAGCAGCAGAAGCGTGTTTGCCGACCACCATAAAAGCTGATTTTGCTCTGAAATATAATCCACAACTTCATCAGGGTTGGTTTGAAACAGCGTCATTAAAATATCGGCTGAAAGCATTTTTCCGCCACTGACAACGCTGTAGCCTAAGAATAACAGCGGCACAAAATAAGTCAGCAGGCAAAAGATAAAGGCGCCGGTTTTGCAAAGCAAGCGCAGCGGTTTTTGCTTCAGCGTGCGGGAGAACCAAAACAGATTGGCGAACAAACCGAAAAAGATAGAAGCCACGCTGAGAGTCTGCATAAGTTCGCGCTCAGAAATAATCATATCGTTAAACGCGCGCATGTAGTCTGCCCCCCCCCAGAGGATAACCGCCGCCAGCGCCAAAATAAAATATTTTTTGCCGTAGTTCCATAAATGAGCGTTAAAAGCAAATATAACGGCAGAACTCAGGGCATAGCCGCTGTAACGGAAGCAATTAAACGTGCCTTGAGTGTTCAAAAAACGCAAAGCACACGAAAACAGCACAAAACCGATAAAGCACAGCCACCATAGTTTTGCGGCAGAGAAAAACGCAGCCGCATTCTGCAATTTTAGCCATGGACTGCGGATAGCCGGACGAATCATAATTTACTCCCAATATTTGCAAAAATTTTCCTCAGCATAGAGAGAAGATATGCCTATGTCAAACACAAAATGGATTGACTGGAGGATAAATAGGATTTATGCTTTAAGACAAATGCAATAAGGAGAAATCAAATGTCTGACTGCGGATTTATAAGTTTGGAAAATAATCAGGCTAAATGCCGGCTGGCGCTTTTCGGCGCCGATTTATTGTCATATCGGCCTAAAGGCGAAGCGCATGACGTGTTTTGGCTCGGCGATTTAAATAAGTTTGACCGCGCACAGGCTATCCGCGGCGGCGTGCCGGTTTGCTGGCTGCGCTTTGCGGCGGAAAAACTGAATGATAATCTGCCGCGCCATGGCTTTGCCCGCATTTCGGACTGGCAGGTGCAAAATATCTGCTCCACGCCCGAAAAATCTGAAATAGAACTGTCTCTGCAGCCGGATGAAAAATATAGCCTGCCGGTCAGCGCCAAGCTGTTTATAAAAATCGGCGAAAAACTGGAATATTGCTTGGAAACCACCAATCACGGCAGCGAGGAATTCTGCTTCAGCGAAGCCCTGCATTGCTATTTTAATGTCAGCTCCTTAGAAAATATTGCCATAAAAGGCCTGTCCGGCTGCCAATATAAAAGCTCGCTGGACGGAAAAATCTATCAGCAGGACTCGGATTTGCGGATTAACGGCGAATTTGACGCGGCTTTTTTAGACCACACCGGAGCCATAGAGATTAACGACAGCGGCTATAAACGCAGCATCTGCATAGAAAAAAGCGGCTCCCGCTCCACGGTGGTTTGGAATCCGGCAAAAGATTTAGCCGAAATGTCCGCCGGTCAGTATAAGCAGTTTGTCTGCGTGGAACCTGCCAATCAGGGCGATTATTTTGTGCGGCTGAAACCGCATGAAACTCACCGTATATCCATGACTGTGCAAGTTAAAAAGCTGTGATTTTATTTTTATAGACAAATATATCAGATATTTACTTGACAAAATTAACATAAACGCGTATTTTAGAGTCTGAAACAAAATTATTAACGTTAATTTTTCTGCTTTATGTTTAAGTTTAAGATTAAAGTTAAGAAATCCCGTATGTGGATTCCGGCTTTAGGTGTTGTTATAGCCTACGGTTTTTTCAATAACTGTGCTATAGCCCCATACTTCAACTGTAAAGTCATTGATTGGTATCAGCTGATTATGACGCTTACTATCATGCTTGGACTTGGCGGCGCCAGAGATATTGTTTTGCAGCGTTTCCGTTATTTGGGACCGGTGCAGAAAGCAATAGATGTTACTGCCAACGGTAAAGTGCTGAGCAACAAATTTTGGATTCCGGCAATCGGTTGGATTCTGGTAATGGGTTATAGCAACAACTTTGTTGTTTATCCTTACTTTGATATAAATCCGGTTGACTGGGAAGGTTTGCTTGCTTCATTGAGTATTCTGCTGACAGTCAGCGGCGCGCGCGATTACGGTATTTATGCCACCGAGCGCAAAACTGACGAAAAATCTGAGACAGCTCCTGAAAAAACTCAGGAACCTGCCGCCGAAAATTCAGATACTCCGGTTTAATCTAACAAAAAAACAGCCTGTAAAAAGGCTGTTTTTTTGTTGGTTCGGCAATTATCAGTTTGGCAGTATCAGCGTAAAAACCGTTCCGCGCCCGAACTCGCTCTGCACTTTTATCTGACCGTGATATTTCTGCACAATATCCTGCGCCAGCGAAAGCCCCAGCCCAAAGCCGCCGCTTTGCCGATTCCGCCCTTTATCCACCCGATAAAAGCGCTCAAAAATATGCGGCAAATCCTCGGCTTTTATCCCGATTCCTTTATCTGCCACCTCTATTTTGGCATTATGCTCATCGGCTTCGGCTTTTACGGAAATTTCTTTATCTTCCGGCGTATATTTCAGGGCATTGTCCAGCAGAATAGTCAGCAGGCGCTCAAAATGCTGCTGCGACATTTTAACTTTCAGATTAGCCGGACAGTTTACCGAAATCGGATGCTTGCGCTCTTGATGCACCGTATTCAGCCTTTCGCTCAGCGACTGCATAATTTTTGCCGCATCCAGCTCCTGAACCGCAGGCTTTTCGGCATTCTCCAAGCGGGTTAAAGCCAGAAGATTCTCCACCAATCCCGACATATTCTGCGTTTCATCTTTCATAACCTGCAGAGCCTTGGCGTTTTGCGGCTGCTGCTGCAGAATCTCGGTATAGGTAAGCAGCACGCTAAGCGGAGTTTTCAGCTCGTGCGACGCATCCGAAACAAACTCTTTTTGCCGGCGATAGGCTTCTGCCAGCGGCTTTACCGCATTGTTTGCCAATATTGCCGCCGCCAGCACCGAAAACAAAATCAGCAGCCCGACTATCACCAGACCATAGCTTTTATAGCGGTGCGTCACATAAAGATACGGCGTGATGTTCAGCAACACCACCACCCGGTATTCATCGCCGCCCTGCTCTTCTTTCCAGCTTTCGGAAAGCGCCAAAAAGCGCCAGCGTTCGCCGTTGTTTTTGATTTTTACAGTCTTGACTTCGCCGTCGTTTTCCTGCCATTCCGCCATTTTCTGCGTCAGCATGTTTCCGGCCGCGCCCGCCGGCTGCTCCAAGCGCCGCATCTGCCCGTTCACAAAGCCGTACGAAAAAAAGTGCAGAGCGTTATTGCGAGCCGCCACGGCAATTCTTTCCGGTTTCTGCGCCAGCGAAGAAGCCTCTTGCTTAAATTCAAAAACTTCCTCCTGCAGATAGTCATACAGGCTGGAAGAAATCACATTTTTAGAAATAATGCGGTAGGCGGCGTATCCGCCCCAAAATATAAGCAAAGACACGCTGAACAATATCAGCGCGTAGCGGATTAAAAGTCTGCGTTTTAAAATATCTATCATTTAATTTCCAGCATATAACCAATGTTTTTAAGTAAGTTAATTTGTATATTGTCCTGCCATACTTTAAGCTTTTTGCGTAAATTGTAAATATAAGAATCCAGATTTGCGCTGCTGATTTCCGGATTATTGCCCCAAACTTTTTCAAACAGAGTTTCGCGTAAAATGGTTTTGTCGTGATTTACAAATAAAATCTGCAGAATTTTAAATTCCGTCTTAGAAAAATTAAGCGTTTGCCTGCCGTTGCTCAAAGTGTTCTGCGCACAGTCCAAAACATAGCCGCCGGCCTCATACATGCTGTCTACATAGGGCTTGTTTTTGCGGCGCAGCACGGCGTGAATTCTGGCTTTCAGCTCGCGGATTTCAAAAGGCTTGGTAATATAGTCGTCGGCGCCGACTTCCAGCGCCTGCACGCAGTCGTCAAGCTCGGACTTGGCGGTTAAAAAGATAATGCCTCCGGTATAGTGTCCTTTTTTAATATCGCGCAGCCATTTGCAGACTTCTATACCCGAAAGCTCCGGCAGCATCCAATCCAGCAGCACCACATCATATTGCGCCGTGCCGTATTTTACTTCATCTATAGCTTCGGTGCCGGTTTCGGCTAAATCTACCTCATAGCCGTCAATCTCCAGCAGCGTCTTAATACCCTGCCCCAAATTCGCATCATCTTCCACCAATAAAATACGCATAAAGTTATCTCCTCTAAATATTTTACGCTGAATTTTATAAGAACTCAATCTGAAAATTATCTGAAAGAATTTAAATTTTATCTGAAAAATTTTTCAGTTTCTTTCAGGTTGTTTTCAGATTAGCGCTTTAGCTTTGCCAATGTACCAACAGGAGGACAAACAAAAATGAAAAGAATAGATATAAAATCAACAACGTTAATCTGCATTGTTTCCCTTTACTTTGCAACGGTCTTAAACCTGTCATTTTGGCGCTACATAATACAAAACATCCAAATTGACAGCCCGATGATGTTGATATTTGCCTTTTCCCTTGGCATTTTTATATTTGTTCCGCTCTATGCGCTGTTTAATCTTTTGCTTTGTCCTTATGTTGGTAAGCTGACAACAACAATATTGCTTTTAGGTTCGGCGGCCGCCAACTACTATATGTTTGCCGACGGCATATATATTGACTCTGATATGGTCCGCAACGTTATGGAAACCAACCCGCGTGAAACGGCAGAGCATATGTCATATTCCTTCTGGATATATGTTCTGTTTACGGGAGCGGTTCCGGCTGCGCTTTTACAGCTTTGCCGCATACAATATCAGCCTGCGGCCGCCGAAATTAAACAGCGTCTTAAATATGTGGGCTGCAGCCTGCTCGCCGTCTTGCTGCTGGTCGGAATCTGCTACAAAGAATATGCTGTTGTCGGACGCAACCACAACAAAGTTACTAAAATCGTAAATACAATAAATTATACCTATTCCTTTGTGCGTTACTGCAAGAAAAAAGCCGAAACCAACCGCGAATTTGCCGTTTTAGACGCATCTCCGAAAATGAAAGCCAGCAGCCGCAAAAAACTCTTGGTTCTGTTTATCGGCGAAACGGCGCGCGCCCAAAATTTTTCGCTGAACGGCTATGAAAAAGAAACCAATCCGCTTTTGAAAAAACAAGACATTGTTTATTTTTCGGATGTAGCTTCCTGCGGCACAATGACGGCTGTATCGCTGCCTTGCATGTTTTCGGCCTATAGCCGCAGCAATTTTGATACGGATGACGCCGCCTATACCCAAAATCTTTTGGATGTAATGCAGTCAGCCGGCTATAATATTGAATGGATAGACAATGACAACGGCTGCAAAGGCGTATGCAACCGCGTGCCGACCGAAAATGTATTTTCTAAATGCGAGGGCGGAATCTGCTATGACGATGTTCTGCTGAAAAAATTGGCTCAGAAAGTTAAAAACCTAAAGCAGAACACCGTGCTGGTGCTGCACATGATTGGCTCGCACGGTCCGGCCTATTACGAGCGCTATCCGCAGAAATTTGCCCGTTTTCAGCCGGACTGCCGAACTTCCGACATCCAGAGCTGCAGCAAAGAAGAAATTGTAAACACCTATAACAACACAATTTTATATTCTGATTATATTATTTCTTCCGCCATTGATATTTTGAAGAAAAATCAAAGCAGCCAGCGCGACGACAGTCTGATTTATATTTCTGACCACGGCGAATCTCTGGGCGAAAACAATACCTATCTGCACGGGCTGCCTTATGCCTTTGCTCCGGAAACTCAAAAACAAGTGCCGATGCTGTTCTGGTTTTCTAAAAACACCAAAAAAGAAATCAACAGCCAATGCCTGCAGGCAAAGTCTTTTGAACCGCATTCGCAAGACAACTTTTTCCATACGGTTTTAGGTCTTGCCGATGTACAGACCAGCCTTTACAAGCCGGAAATGGATATCACTTCCGACTGCCGCAAAAACGCTTTCGCCGCTAAATAGTGTTTGACAAAATGCGAAAAAAAGCTATATTTAGCCTATAATTCAAATTATTAACTTAACTTTTTATAATTATGGTGCTTGTTATAATTTATCTGCTGGGGATTGTGATTTTTACGGTCCTGCTGGCCAAAGGAGATGAACGAGATTTTTTGGCCTTTAACAATCATGAACTGCAGCGTTTTATGCGCATGCTGTTTGTGGTGTTGATTATTTTGACTTTTGTCACTCCGGGGTATTTTCTTTTCAGCAATGCGGCATATAATGCTGAAACGCCGATTATGAAGATTTTTGACTATGCCGGAATATCTGTTTTATACCTTATCTTTGGTGTAGGCGCCGGATTTATTACCTATGGCGTAACAAAAGTAATTAAATGGATTTGGAAATAAACTAAAAAAAAGACTCTCATTTATAATAATGAGAGTCTTTTTTTCACACAACCTTTACCGCTGCAGATTTAGCTTTATGCTCATCCATAACCCGCTGTGTCAAATCGGCAACGCTGATATCTTCATTCGGTCCCAAATCCAGACGGATATTGTACTTTTCTTCCAAATGAGTACACAATGAAGTACGGTCAAGCGAATCTAAACCTAAATCTGATATTAGCTTAGATGCGTACAAACACGGCACCGGCTTAATATCCAAATCATTAACCATAAACTTTCTGATTTCATTGTGAATATTCACCTCAGAAACTCCAGTCTGTCCAGCCTTTTCAAAAGTTGTCATAGCATAAAAATTTAGTTACACATAATAATATAAAAAAACTGTCCTTAACGCCTCGGCGTTTTATATAAAAAAACCGCCTGCAGCAGACGGTGTTGAAAATTGGCGCGCTCCGGGCGATTCGAACGCCCGACCCACAGCTTAGAAGGCTGTTGCTCTATCCTGCTGAGCTAGGAGCGCAGCACCATAATCTGCATCATAAATTACACAAAAAATGACTATTGTCAATAAATAAAATAAAATTTTTTTTAATTTTTGTATTGCATTTTAGACAAATTTAGGTTATGGTTAAAAAGATTTTGAATTTTTATGTACTTTTTTTAATTTTTAATAATTATAATTATGGCAGAGAATTGTTTTATCAATTTCATGGAAGGTGTTAACAAGTTCAGTTCAGCAGAGCGCGCAAAAATTGCCAAGTCATTCCGCGAGGATTTGAAGCATTACAAAGTGAGCGGCGCTATCATGAACATTGTAGAAAGTACCAGCGACAAGGTTCCGGTCTTTATCAACGTAATGTGCCAGCAGGCTCGCAAAAAGCAGTTTGCTGCTGAGTTTACCGCTGAATGCGACAGACTCCGCGATATCTACAAGCGCAGTCGTACAGAAGTTGCTCATAAGATTGCATCCCTCCGTGAAATTGTATTGGACAGCTTGAAATAAAGCTTGTTCGTTCCTTGAAGAGAAGCACCGTTTTAGCAATAAAACCGGTGCTTTTTTGTATTCAGCCCCATACATTTACAAATTTTTAAAATATACAAACACTCCGCCGCAGTGGGGTACGGCAGAGTGCAGATATAATTAGGATTTTT
>CAVKTH010000067.1:0-9685 GCA_963659495.1 Bacteroidaceae bacterium
CTCAAGATACTCTTGATAATATTCAGAGGTCTATCAACAATAGACCTCTGAAATTACTTGCTTGGAATACACCTTCCTCTGCTTCTCCGTTCGTTTAGCTACTTTAATCTACACAGGCTGATTTTCTTTTACTTCGGGAATAACCGCTGTCCCGTTTTCAAACTTTACGCCTTTTTCTATCAGCATGTCTTTGATATCCGGCTGGCAAATATTTTCGCTCAAACAGCTTGAAATTCTGAACAATTTTGTTGAAGCGTCGTTATATTCGCTCTCCCAAGATGACACGCTAAAACCGAACCACACCATTGCAAAGGTTTCAAGTTTGCGGAAAATTTTAAATCTTATGCCGGCTAAATGCCACAGCAAAATATAACCAACCAAGCGCAGTAATTCACGATATTGTTTCGCAAAAAGTACCTCGTCCTGCGCAAATAATTTGCTGTAAATTTTGATAAAAACATTTGGGAAAAAGCTGAATAACACGAATACCGCTGTGGCGCAAACAATTATCCGGCAAATAAACTTATAAATTCTGCCTGACCATAATTTGCAAGAAGTCCATGCTTTTTGTAATTTTTCATTTTCAAGGATTTTGTTCATTTATAACCTCACTATTTATATCTTGCACCGATACCACAGCAATATCGTCAACCTGATGACGGTAAGCCTGACTAAATATCATCCAGCAGCAACAAAGTATGAAGAATGTTTCTATCACTCTGAAAAAATTGGAGAACAATCCTAATAATGCTCCCAATATATATACTTCCAATACAAGCAGCGAATCCATCAAAATATCATAATATTGATAAACATCAGCTGTTTCATTTTCAGTAAGAAACTGCCAATAGCTTTGCGGATATATGTTGCCTAAATCAAACATAGTTCCGATCATCAATGAGTATATTGCAAAGAATGCTAAAACATTAAGACCATAAAACATAATTTGAGCCAGCCATTTAAAAAATGATATAGCTAACTGCACTTTTTTATTTTCAAGCATCTTATTCATCTACTGCCTCGCTGCTTACTTCCACAGGCTGTGGATTAGATGCTGCATTATCGTCAGCCTGAAGCTGATATATCACATTAAATATCATCCAGCAGCAACAAAGTATACCGGCAGTTTCTACAGTTCTAAAGAACTTTGAGAACAATCCGCATAGTATACCAAGCAAGTACAATATCAACATGATAAGAGTACAGCCCCAAATTTCATCATATTTATAGATAACCGCAAGCTCTTCTTTCGTTAAAAACTGCATATAACTTACGGGGTAACCAAATGAATCAATCATAACATAAAATATCATAAATACAGTTATTAAAAATACGGTTATACCATTTATTCCCCAATAACAAATCCAAGCCAGCCATTTAAAAAATGATATAGCTACCTGTACTTTTTTATTTTCAAGAATTTTGCTCATACAGCCTCCTTATTTCAGGATTGGAACAACTTCCAGGTTCAAACAAACATCTTTCACGTTCTAAAATTTCCTGAATTTCCGGGTTTATTGACATAAAAAGAATGAGAAAAATCAGAGGCGAGCTAAAAAATAAAACATTTCTTTTGTTTAATGGCAAAAACACAAAGAAAATTAAACAGATAGCAGTCAATCCCAGCAAAATTCGCTCAAAATATATTGATAAGGTTATATTTTCGGCAATGCTCTCTATTTCATATTGCAAAATGCAAAGCATTAACAGAATAAAACCAGCTAACAGACCTTTTGCCGATATTTTCATAAACTTACTCATTGTCATCAGTTTGTGTTCCTGTTCTTTTCAGCAAAACATTAACATAATCAGGGCAATAATTATCTTCCATGCAATACTGAATATCTGCAAGCTTATGACTTGCCGGATTGCTTTGCGATATATATAAAACCGCAATACCTAAAATCATTAAAGCCAGCATTTCATATTTATAAAAAACTGAGTATTTTTCGCCTAATTTATGCCATAGTAAAATACCAAGCACGCATACAGCTACTTTGCTTTGCATAGAAAAAAGCGATAATTCATCCGATGTAAAATATTGCAGCAAACCGCTTACATAAAACTCATCACCGAAAGGAACAGAAAAACATACAAGAAAGCCCACGGCAGCAATCGCAAAAAGCAATTTATAAATTATATTTCCTATTTTTTTAATCATTTTCAGCCTTTTGCCTTATTCAACTTTAGATTGTTTTTAATAAATCATAAATATATACTAATGTCAACAAAAAAGTAAAGCGGCGGCAAAATTTCTTTCACCGCCGCTGAATTCAGCTATTTTTTTCTAAATTCTTCAGGTAATAATTCTTCGCAAGCATCCGGATTTTGATTAGAATATCCATAATTTGCACCTATTACGTCATTACATAAATCCTTTAAACCATCTAGTATTATAGAAACTATTCCACCATAATCTTGTGGATTATCTGTTTTGGTAACAAAGTCTTTATACTCTTTATAAACTCCTCCTACTAAGGTCTCTATCAAAGATTTCAAATCACCTTGCGCACCTACACAACTGACATACTGATGTTTATTAACATCAGACATTTTCAATGGCGTAAGACGTTTTTGTTCCTCCCATAATCTTTGAACTGATGGTTCAAAATATTTCTTGATTAAAGTATCAAGATCTTTCTCTTTATTTTTCCAAGCTGGATCTTTTTGCATCTCTTGAAATTTTCCAAGTTCATACCCTAAATCATAAGGCCACTTATAGTTTTTCAACTTTTCTGCAAAGCGGCGGGCGTATTCTGCCATCCAATCATTATTTGATGAATTTGCAGTTGGCGACTGTGCAATTTGTTGAGGTTGAGCAGCATTTGTTTGTACTTGCATAGCTGGTTGCGCCTGCTGAACTGCTTGCGGCTGTGCTGCTGTATTTTGTACTGGCTGTGCTGCAAACGTCTGCGGTTCGCTTTGAGTCATTTTTTGCTGTCTATCTCGTTCTTCCAAAAGATTAAATCTTGTTTCCAGTTCCTCTCGCAAAGTCATTTTAGAATAATCAGGCTCAGGTTCTTTAGGCTGCAAGCACTGCTGCCTTTCCCGTTCTTCCATTTGCTGCATTTGATATTCTATTTCTTCGCGTAAAGTTCTTTGGGGTTGGTTAGAATCAACACTTGTTGAATCATTCATTTTCCATTTATAGCCAAACATTGGCAATCTCCTATAAAAAAATCCTCTCGCCTTGGCAGGCAAAAGGATATGATTGTTACTAAATAAATATGAGCAGAAATGCCAAATAGCATTTTTGCTCATGTTACAGTTTTTAGCATATATCAGGTCACCTGTCAAGACTTTTTTGCAACAATGACAAGTTTTTTATATCTTTTTCGCTTTTATTTTTCCTTAAATTCCAAGATTTTACCGTCGGAGGTGGTAAGAGTCAGAACATCATTCTGCAATGTATAAGTCTCTACTTTTGCTAAATCGGCAAAATAATGGCGTTCGGCTTCCATTTCTTCACGCGGTCCCATCATCATAGTTGCGCCGCCGGCGCCGAAAGTAATTTTATTGCCGGAGGTTTTGTAGCTGCCAAAGTAATTATTGACAACCTGCCCATGATAATCATTGTCGGAAAATCCCAAAGTGATAGTTGCACCGTTTTCAGCATTTTGCATTACAAAATCTTTACCGGCTAAAGAAACAGATTCTTCAGCATTGCTGCATCCGGCTAAAAAACAAATTCCCAGCAGCATACTAAATAGTTTTTTCATTTTATTTTCTCCTTTTTTTTGAAAAAAATCCCCGCTCAAGCAGGCGGGGACTTATATTAAAGTATTCTAAAAAACTAGAAGCCTTCGGTGTCTAAGCGTTTGCGCATCTGTTTGCGAGCACGGCGGATAGCTTCTGCTTTGCGACGAGCTTTCTTTTCAGAATTCTTTTCATGGCAGCGGCGCAGTTTCATTTCGCGGAAATCGCCCTCTCTTTGCATTTTCTTTTTCAAGATTTTCAAAGACTGGTTTACATCGTTTCCGATAACTGTTACTTGTACCACTTAAATCACCTCTTTTCTAAATTTTCCATAAAGTTAACACTAAATTGAGCTTTATTTAGCACAAGATTTTGATTTTTTCAAGTAAAAAACACACGTTCCTATAAAATTTTCATAAAATTAAAGCGCTGCTCCCATAATTGAGAGCAACGCCGTAATTTTAATCAGTTAGAAAAGCTTTGACAGATACTTCATCTTAGCCTGCAGAAGCGTTTTCACTTCCTCATCCAGAGAAGCCAAATCCTTGAACATCGGCTCATTAGCTACAATCTCCTTAAGAAGAGAAAGCGGCATATTGTCTGAAGAAAGCATCTTCTTAACCGTTTCTGCTTTCAGATGATAGCCGCAGTCATGATAGGTTTTGTAAGTTGCCTCATTGAGATACATCTCAACAACAGAATCAAAACCATCAAACTCCGGATTCAGCTTTTTGATGCTTTTCAGAAGAGCTGCCAAATTACAACTTGCTGACTTCAGCATAACTACGTATTCATAGTTTGCGTTAGCCGCAATAAGAATACGAGCTGCTGTGTTATCCTTTTTAGCCAGCAAATCAGCAATAGCTGCCTGCGGCAATCCGTTTTTCAGCACAACTTCTCGGGCAATCTCGCAAGGACAACCAAAGCCTTGAAGAGCTTTAAACATAAGTTCATTCACAGCTTTGCTGGAGCGGCATTGACGCATAAACCAGTCAGATACCAGCTTCCAGTCTACATTATCGCTGTGCATAAACTCAATAAAAGCCTCTTCAGGAAGCTGAGCATTCATAAGATTAGCCATTTCCAGCTTTTCCTGTCCGCTGCCAGAGTTCCACATTTTCATAAATGCGTTTACAGACAGCTTGCGAATGGCTTTTCTGTCGCCTTTATGCAATTCTTTATACCAGCGAATCTGATTTTCATCCGGCCAGATATAAAGCTCTGTCTGCTCCACAAAATACGGATTAAACGTAAACTTAGCCGGCTTTACCCAAGATGTCAGGAACATAAAAACTTCCTTAGCCGCCGGATAATGCCACTCAAAGCTGTCATTGTTAATATAGAAGACAATCGCGTCTCCCATATATTTACAGCCCGGTCTTTCACGCCATCGGTTCCAGCATTTAGCCGCCGAAACCGGAAAGACATAAACCCACGCAAACATCAACAGCGCCTCAGCCACAGCCACCGGTGTTGCAATCAGAGCAGTCGCCACAAATCCGCAAGCGATAAGCGCCGAAAAAAACAGCAGCAAAACACCGGACAAGACTTTCCACAAAAAAGCACAAACCATCTTGCCAAAGTTACAAACCTTGCAAACAAAAACATTCTTCATAATGAAAAAGATTTTTGATAACATAATCCCCAATGTCATCGTGAATAAAAATATAAGCTGTTTCAGAGATTTCAGCTAAAAAATATTTCAGCCGAGAAACAACACCCTACGCAGAATCTTCAAACATTCAGACAAAGTCAATCGGTTATGCAAGCAAAACTTTCCAACCAACAATCCATATCCTAATAATTTTACATAATTCTTTATAAAGCAGTTTGATTATAGCGCTTTTTTATTTTTCTGTCAAATATTTATAGCAAAAAAGCCCGCCGGACAGCGAGCCTTTCAAATGTTGCCTAAAATCTTAGGCGATAATATTCGGATTTATAGAATTTTCTACTTTACTGATTTTTTTTGCCAGTCCGACTTTTTGCCCCGCAAGCTGCTTTGCCTGATAAAAATCAACGGTTTTTCCTTGTTTCAGCAATCTTGACATATCGGTGTTAACATGTCTTTGTTCAAGTTTCAGCTCACACAACAGCAGTTGAAGTTTAGCCGCTTTATCATTACCTATCATCAGTAAAATAACCCTTTCTGCAATTTTCTTGTAACAAAATCCATTTTTTTGTGGATTTTTTCGTTCAAAGTTGTAAAGAGTATACATTATTTTTTGACTGATTGCAATAATTTAAAACGGAGTTTTTATAGAATGACTAACATCAAAAAAATCGGTATTTTAACCAGCGGCGGAGACTGCGCCGGACTTAACGCTGTGATTATGGCTGTAGTAAACGCCGCCGCAAAACAAGGCTGGGAAGTTTACGGCATTCACGACGGCACCGACGGCTTAACCAACCGCCCGCTTTCATACGAAATTTTAACAGAAGAAAACTTCAGCAGCACTCCTTGGCCGAGAATGGCCGGCTCATATTTAGGCTCGCTCAACACCGGCGTAAAAGAATCGCAGGAAGTTTTGGCTCAGCGTTTCGGCGAGGGCGTGCGCGAACTCGGTTTGGACGCAGTTGTAGTAGTCGGCGGCGACGGCAGCATGAACATTGTCAGCACCTATTGCAAAATGGCCGGCGTAAAAATGATTGGTATTCCTAAGACCATTGACAACGATACACCGCTTACAGAATTTTCAGTCGGCTTCAACACCGCATGCCAAGTCTGCACCGATGCTTTGGATGATTTAATGACCACCGCCCGCTCGCATCACCGCGCTTTAATTCTGGAAGTTATGGGACGCGACGCCGGACACTTGGCTATGCATTCCGCTATTGCCGGCTTTGCCGATATCTGCTTGGTTCCGGAAATTCCATATACTCTGGACGGCATTGTTAAAAAATTGGAAGCAGTAAAAGCCAGCGGCCGCACCAGCGCTTTAATCGTGGTTTCTGAGGGTGTTAAAACTGAAAAAGGCGAAGCTGTTACCGGCGCTGTAAATATGGTCGGCGAAAAAATCAACGGCGGCATCGGCGATTATCTGAGCAGCCTGATTAACGCCAACTACAAAGGTTTCCAAACCCGCGTTACCAAGCTCGGACACGTTCAGCGCTCCGGCAATCCGACCTCTTTTGACCGTACATTGGCTGTAGTATTGGCCGCTGAAGCTGTTCGCTTGCTGGCCGAGGGTCACACCGACCGCATGGTATCGCTCAGCAACGGCAAAATCACTTCCTTTACTTTGGATGAAGTTGTTGCTGCCGGCACCACCGGTTTGGACGCCCACAGCGACTGCGTAAAAGCTGCGCATGCTATCGGCATGTATGTCGGCGAATTAGAAGACTAATCCGCACAAATAACAACAAAAAAGGAACTGAAAAAATCAGTTCCTTTTTTCATTTACTTCAGAGAAGAATCCTTTTTGTTAAACGCTCCGAATCCGCTGATTGCCGCACAAACCAGAAACATAAACGCCACGACAGCCAGAAAATACAAAAACGCATTTACAAGCACCAGCACCAGCTTATTGCCGTACAAAACAACTTGCGGAAGCATCTTCAAATCAGGAGCATCCCAGCCCAGCAGCGGGAAGTGATATCCCAGAAACAGGAACGTCACATAAAACACCGTAAAGCCCAAGGTCCAAGGGAGACTTTTCAGATTGCGGGTAATCAGAACAAACACCGCAAACCATAAGCCAAACAGACAAACGTCAACTACAGGCATTACACCGGAAAGCCCCACAAAAATCAACATTGCCAAACCGATTAAACCAATAATCAACCGAATCTGGTTAAAGCCTTTTTCTTCCATAATCATAAAAATTAAAGGGTAAATAACTAAAATGTTCTCAAAATCGTTTACTGTCTGCGGAATCGTCTGTATCTCAGGTTATCACCTAAAATAAGCAAAAAGCATACAGCCAAAATGCTTATTATGACAAATAACAAATAGATTCCGGTATTCAGCAAGATATTTATTCCGCGTCCTATTGCCGATTGAACTCCGTTCATCAGAGAAAAGTCAATTTCTGAATGCAGACTGACCAGCGGGCAATAATGTCCCAGCAGCAAAAAGAAGCTGGCAAGCATTGTCAAACCAATAGCCCAGCGGACTCCGATTGTAAAAATCAGCACAGCAAAGGTAATTCCGATAAAGCAGTTATCTGCCAAAGACAAGATGCCGTTTACCTGCATAATCACCAAGAAAACTATGCCAATAACAAATGATACCATGCGGCTGAGTGCCAAATTACTATTTTCCATATACACAAAAATTTAAAAATGAATAATAAAATTTATAACTTCATTATAGACGATTCAGATTTAAATGCAATGATTTTATTGACAAAAAATAAAAATTTTCGTATACTGATTTTGTAATTAAATTATTAACGTTTAAATTTTTGTGTTTTATGAAAGCTGTTTATACATTTTTGACTTTTGTCGGCGTAACTACATTGGGTATGATTTTTGCCAGCGGACTGAGTTGGCTGTGTACTTTTTCACATAGTCATTTCATTCTCCTTGCCTTAATTGCATGGTTGGTTTTGTTTGTTTTTTCAGCAGGAGTAAAAGACCAAGGCTGGAAGAAAGGCTTTTTGAATGCGCTTGTGCCGATGGTTGCCGGATTGTTCTTTATGGGTTGCATACTCTGGTTCAGCGGAATGTTCACTCTGAATGCGCTTCATGCTGCTGCGCCTGCCGATTTAACAATAATTATCGGCTTGGTTGCTGTCAGCGCGGTTATTTTGGCTGTCTTTGATATTTACATTTTCTTAGACACTCTGGTAGAAATCGGCGACGGAAAAATGACCTACCGAAAAGCTTTAGGCAATCTGAGCTTGTTTGTAACAGTTTCCTGCTGCATCGCAATCATAGGGTTGACATTGTATTATGTTATTTATCCGATTTGCCTGCACTAAAACAAAAAAACTCCGATATTTTAAGATATCGGAGTTTTTTTATTGCATATATCTAAACAGATTAAGCAGCAGTTTTTTTAGAAGCGATTGTTTTTTTGATTTTTTTAGCTTCTTCTGTCAATTTAGTATTAGAAGTTTTTTCTAAATAAGAATCCAAACCGCCGTTGTGTTCAATAGAACGCAAGGTTTTAGAGCAAACTTTCAGTTTGAAAACTTTATTCAGAGCTTCGCTAAACAAAGACACAACCTGCAAATTAGGCAAAAAGCGGCGGCGAGTTTTGTTGTTCGCATGGCTGACATTGTTGCCGCTCATAACGCCGGTACCTAAAATATCACATTTCTTAGCCATTTTAAAAATCCTCAAAGTTAAAATTCAACATATATTTGTTGCTTGTTAATACATTCATTTCATTGACAAGTCAAGTAAAATTATGTAAAAAGATGAAAAATTATCACGAATCGTAAAAGTATCCGTAGCTCAATTGGATAGAGTATCGGCCTCCGACGCCGAAGGTTGCGAGTTCAAGCCTCGCCGGATACGCCACTTTTTTTATTACAGAAATGTGAAATTTTATATACTTCTTTTTATATGTCTTGAAAAAATCAGAACCTTATGTTATGATAAAAATAGGTAAAAATTGGGGATTTTCCGACCGGCGGCAGCCTTACGGAAAATATTTTACCTAAAAAAAGCCACCATAACAAAGCCATAAACTTTGTTTTGGTATTTGATGATATAATTAGGAGAAAATCAATGTTAAAACGATGTTTAACTTTGGTGGGTTTAGTGTATGTGTTAAGTTTATTTAACATATCAGACGCTGCCGCCAAAATTTGTTTTTTGCCGGACGGCAGTTGCGGCACCAGTAAAATGACTGGATTTAATACTAGCGAAAGCGGGTGCCAATATAAAACAGATGCTGAAGCCAGAAACGGTCTAGGTGCCTGCGAAACTACATATAAACAAAACATGTGCTATTACAGACGCTGCAAAAATCCAAAAGAAGACAGTACAGTCTTTGAGAACTATGAAGATTGCCAAAAAAATGTAGATTCTACTCACG
>CAVKTH010000068.1:0-9558 GCA_963659495.1 Bacteroidaceae bacterium
CATCGCTATAAGCTTTACTGAACCCCGCGTCTAACGCGGGGTTTTCGGAATACAAAAAATAAAGACCGGAGATTTATTCCGGTCTTTATCTTATAAAAATGCTGCTGATTTCAGCGGGTTTTGCCTTTAGTGCGGGCAGCTTTATTTTCGGACTGCATCATATCGGCCAAGCCGTTAATGGCAATATAGGCCATTTGCGGACGGTTGCTGACTTCATAATTTACTTCATACAGATTTTTACGCAGAACCTCAAGCCCAAGCCATGCTTCTTTGAGGCTGTGTCCGTTTAAAACCAAGCGGGAAGATTCATCTATCAGCGGCTTAATGGCTTTTTCAGCATAGCTGCGGCGTGATTTTGCGCTGATTTCATCAGAAGCTTCGGCTACAAATTCTTCTACTGCGGCGTTGCCAAGATATCCTTTTATTGAGCGGTACATACCGGCTAAATCACGGACGGAAACATGCTTTTGCGCACGTTCATCCAGAGGAGCTGCCGGTTCTCCGGCAAAGTCTATAAAACGCAGGTCATTGTCTTTTGTTACCATAACCTGTCCCAAGTGGAAGTCGCCGTGAACGCGGACCAGAGTGTCTTGGCTGTCGGCGGTGCCGTTTATCAGTTTTTGCACATAGTCTTTAGAAAGCTTATCCCAATTCTGCAAAAGATGAGAGGCTTTTTCTTTGGTCGGCTCAGGCAGATTTTCCAGATTATCGCTGATGGCAGTCTTGGTTTTGGCAAACAAAAATTCCAGATGTTTTTGGTAAAGATGCACAAAACGTTTGGTAATAGGCTCCGGAGTAAAAGCCGGATTGCTGTCGGGACGCGACAGGCATTCCGACATTTCAGCAGTCTTTTCGCCCAGAGTTTTCATTAAGTGAATAAAGTGCGGATTTTCATTCGGTGTCAGGTCTTTCTGCATCAAATATCCGGCAGTCAGGCGCTTTTTCAAGTAAGCCTGCGCATAATTCCACAAGTCTCCCTGATTTTGCACATATTCCTGAATAATACCGGAAGAAGCCTGTGTGTTGTTCTCGGAATTATGCAAAACCAGATAGCCGTAGGTTTTCGGCATAACCGAACATTCTTCCCGCATCAGCTTTTCGTTCATCTCAAATTCGGGATTTTCTTTTTTAGAAAACTGCAGCATGCGTTCCAGCTTAAAAGCAATTTCATTGTCGCCGACGGCCAGAGTGGTGTTGCTTTGCTGAACGCCGAGCGGACGGGAAGCTGAGCTGCGGTGCTGTTTCATAAATTCGGGCGGCACTAAGCTTTTATATTGCAGTTTCCAGCCGTTCGGAAAGGTTACGCTGTTGTTGTTTTGGCGGAAAAATTCATTCATTTTCTGCCAGTAATCTGAGCGCTGCAGGGCGTCAACATACGGCTTTCCGTCAATCATTATCACATCGGTTTCATCTTTCTGCGCTTTGGCAACCGGCATCATAAAATAGCGTATAGGGTCTTCATTATGCGGCGAAAGCGTAACTTTGCCGACAGTCAGCATTTTATCGCCTTTGTCAAACGGCAGAGACATAAAACTGAGGTTTTCTATTTTATTCTGGCGGATTTCTTCTTTAAAATTGCACCAACGCTGGCGGAAAAGGTAATCCGCTGTATTTTTATCCGGTACCATACTGCTCTCCTTTGTTTATTGAATGCCGATAATATAGCACATAAAATAGGGGTTGTAAAGTAGCTATTTTCTTGTTAGGATAGCGGCAGTTTATAAGGAGAACGAATAATGCAAAAGCTGCAAGAATTGGCTGAACTTGCCGGAATATCGTCATCATATGTGGATAAAACCGGAGAAACTCATTACACGACAGACGAAGTCCGCCGCTTTTTTTTGAAGAATATGGGATATGCCGCCGATACGGAGTCTGAAATAGAAAACTCTTTGCAGGCTTTGCAAAAACAGCGTCTGCTGCCGCCGGTTATGTCTTTTTATGAAAATGAAAAAATTGAGTTTATTATAAACGGCGGGGGAGACTATGAGCTTTTGCTGAAAGATGAAGCGCAGAACACCGTGCAGGCTCAAAAGGTATCCGGCGGGCAGAAAGCCTGCTTCAGCGGCTTAAAATTCGGATATTATACCGTGCTGGTGCAGGCTGAAAATCTGCAATGCGGAAGTTTGCTGATATATGCGCCGCAAAAGTGCTGGCAGCCGGAGTTTATGCAAAAGCAGGAGCATATTTACGGCACGGCGGTAATGCTGTATGCGCTGCATTCCGAACACAGCATGGGAATCGGCGACTTCGGCGATTTAGCAGAAATTGTAAAGCTGACGGCGCAAAACGGCGGCGATGCTGTCGGTATAAATCCGCTTGGGGCAATGAGTCCGTTTACGCAGAATGAAGAGCGTTTTGCCTCAGGACGGCAAAGCGATGTTTCGCCGTACCGCACTTTGAGCCGCTTGTTTGTAAATTATATCTATCTGGATTTGCCGGCGGAAGAAGATTTTAAAAACTCCGCTTTGGTGCAGGCATATATGAATTTGCCGGAAACCAAAGAAGAGCTGGCTCGTTTAAAAGCTGGCGATAAAGTGGAATACGCCGCCGTTTTGCTGCTGAAAAAGCAGATTTTGGAAATGATGTTTCAGCATTTTGAAAGCGCTGCCTCGGCTGAGCGTAAGAATGAATTTGCGGCATATATTCAGGAAAAAGGCGCTGAATTGGAAAATTTAGCAGTCTTTGAGGCTTTGCTGGAAAAAAACGAACCGGCAGATTATTGGCGTTTTTGGCCTGAAGCCTATAAAAATGTTAATTCGCCGGAAATCCGTATTTTTAAGCAAGAGCAGCAGGCAAAAATCAAATTTTATCAATATTGCCATTGGCTGGCCGATAAGCAAGTTAAAAAAGTGCAGAAATTGGCCGTGTCTTTGGGGATGAAGCTGGGGCTTTATACCGATATGCCGATTGGCGCAGCCTCTAACGGCGCCGAGGTTTGGGAGAATCCGGAGGCTTATGTTTTGGATGCCGGTATCGGCGCTCCGGCCGACCCGATGCGTCCGCGCGGGCAAAGCTGGGGTTTCACGCCGTATCATCCGCAGCTGCTGGAAGCGCAGCATTATGCGCCGTTTATTAAATTGGTGCAGGAAAATATGCAGTATTCGGGCGCTCTCCGCATTGACCACGCCATGGGGCTGCGCCGGCTGTTCTGGGGCTTTTTTGCAAAGGATAATCCGGTAGTGCAGGGGGCGTATGTCTATTATAATATCAAAGACTTAGTGGCGATTTTATGCTTGGAAAGCAATCGTCGCCGCTGCTTGGTTATCGGCGAAGATTTAGGCACGGTTCCCGAGGGTTTCAGAGAATATATGGCCGAGCATAACCTGCTGTCATATAAGGTATTCTGCCGCCAAAAAGAAAAAGACGGCAGTTTTATCGCACCGGAAAAATATATGTATTTGTCGCTGGCTCAGCCGTCTACGCATGACCAAGCCACAGCCTGCGGTTTTTGGAAAAACGAGGATATAGAAGTATTTAACCGCAGCGGGCTGTATGTAAACCGCATGCAGTATCTGGATAATCTGGAAGGACGCCGCCGTGATAGGGAAAATATGCTGAAAGCCTTTGAGCAGCAGCGCCTTATAAGCGCGGATGAACAGCAGCAAATGCAGCAAAGCGCGGCCAGCGGCACTCCGGCGCCGGAACATATTGAGCTGCGGATAAATGAATATTGCGCCCGCACCAACAGCGAGGTGTTTTTAGTGCGCCTGAATGACATATACCGGCAGCAAGCTTTGGATAACGCTCCGGGGACGGTGCAGGAATATCCGAACTGGCGCATAAAAATGAGCGTTTCGGTTGAACAGATAAAACAGTCACAAGAGTTTGCGGATATGATGAGCCTGATTAAGACAAACCGTCCGCATAAAGGAGAATAAATATGGAAAAGCCTGAAACAGAATTAGAAGTATTTTCGGCCTTGTCTTTGCTGGAATATGTGCGGCTGATGACGGCGGCGCACTATATCAATATGGGGGCGGATTCCGGCGCGGCGCGGTTTACTATTTCACCCGAAGATTTTGCCAAAATGGATGCCGAGCCGCTGAAAACGCCGCTCATCGGGCTGTCGCTGAATTATAAACCCGATGAAAAAATTTTGGAAGTGACGGCGGATGAGGCTTTTCTGCATCTGTATGAAAATAAAATTATGAATGAAGTGGCGCGGGTGTTTGCCGTAAACTATAAAAACCGCTACGCTTCAAGAATTATGGCCGAAAATGTATGAAGAACTTTTTGCTGCACTAGCTAAATCCGCATTCCGCAGCCGGTTTCATCTGAAAGGCAAAGACTTGGAATATGCCAAAGAAAAAGGCTGCGAAGTTTTGCGCCGCCATGCCGCCGATTTTGTGCGTAAACGCTTGGCGGCTCCGGCAAACCTGATGAAAAATGACGGCAAGCAGACGCCGATGCGCGGACATCCGGTGTTTGTGGCGCAGCACGCCTGTGCCTGCTGCTGCCGGCAATGTTTGTACAAATGGCACCGCATAGAGCCTAATCATTGGCTGAGCGAGGCGGAGCAAGCCTATATAACAGACGTTTTAATGACATGGATTGAAAAAGAAATAAAATAAATTTTTAATCGGCTCTTGACAAAAAAATAAAGATGGTTATACTTCTGCAAGTTTTTGAATTATTAACTTTTAAATATTTTGTTATATGAAATTTTTAAAAAGAATGTATTTGCTGCACATGGCAAAGAAAGGTGTTATTTCTGTAGGTGTGCTTGAGGGTTTGTGCGAGCTTTATGAGTATGAAACCCATGACCGCAAGCTGTGGAACGGCGAAGTTGCCTGGAGCTTGAAATGGGGCGAGCCGAACGGAAAGACTACAGACCGCGAAATCCGCCGGGTGCTGAGTGTTTTCTTTTTGAATCATACTTTTGTCAGCAGCAAGACTTTTGCTTATGTGCTGGCTAACCGCAAGCGCGTGCTGCCGCTGTTTATGGCGTGTCTCAAAAAGCGTCCGTTTGCGTTGACCAAAGCCGAAAGCGAGGTTATTGCCGGTTTGCCGCAAGAAGATTTTGAGCGTCTGCGCAAGCCTTTGCATCCGTGGATAGAAAAAGAGCTTTTGACGGACGGCAATATTCCGAAAATTAAGTGGTATTGCCAGCATTTTGAATTTTCTTCAGATGCGGAAATGCATTTTGCGCTTTTGGCGTCGCAGCCGGGGTCGCGTTTGCAAACTAACCAAAATCTGGACTATCCGGGGTTGCTGCTGGAATATGTAAAGGCTCAGCCGGCAGCTTTTAACAATGACTGCGCGTATGACTTTCTGCGCAAGCAAAACGGTCTGCCGGAGGTTATGGACGCGGTTTTAAGCCACCGTGCTGACAAGTAAAAATCAACAAAAAAACAGTATCTTTTTTTATAAAAGGTACTGTTTTTTGTTTGACAAACCCCTTTATTTGTCTATACTCGGAACAAATTTTAATTATTAACTAAATTTATATTTTTATGGGAAAGTTAGATTATTTTAAATTGCTGTCTAAGGCTTGTTTGGGCAAGCTGGATGATACGGAAATTGACGATTTGTGTCAAAAATATTGCCGTGAAAATGTTGATAAAGCAGGATATTTGCTTTCTCAGCAGTTCAAAAAAATGTCCAATGATGAGATTGCCGAGTTTTTGAAAGTCTACGGCCTGAAGCTGTGGAAACTGTACTTTAACACTATCGGCGCCAAACCGTATAGTTTAGAAATTGAAAAGATACTGATTTTCAGCGCTTCTCAGGAAATCTTTGAACAAATCGGCCATGGCTTCGGCGCTGACGGCGAAAAGCTTTTGGCGGAAATGCAAAAATTTCCGGAAGCTCGGGACGAAGATTTTATCAAATCTAAAGTTAAGTGGTATCTGGAGCATTTTGCCTTGTCGTTTGAGGCTTTGCTGCAGCTGATAAAGCAAACGGCAGAGCAGGGGGCGGCAAACAAGCCTGAGGCTGTTAAGCTGCTGGCGTCCGCTGTGCAGAAGCTGGCGGAAAGCCCTAAACCGAATGCGCTTGCCAGCGTGGAAACTCAGCTTAAATTGCTGGAGTTTGCTCAAGAAAAAGTGCTGGTTATCAATCTGCTGCACTATTTTGACATGGAAAATCTTCCGGATGCTCAAGTTGTGCAAAGGCTGATAAAAGCCGGCGATGTGCAGTATTTTAGAGAATTGCTGTCGCATAGCTGCGTCCGCGGGCAAAAAGAAGCCGTGTATAAGGCTTTTCCGGAGCTGAAAGCTGAAATTCTGCTTTCGGAGCTGGGGTATGCCGCCTATAAGCAGAGCCGGTTGGAACAGCAGTATTTCAAAAGCGATGAGTATCAGAAAAATGTGCAGGGCTGCCGTACAAAATGGTCGGAAAAACAAAATCCTATGTATGAGGGCGAAGCAATTCCGCTGCTGCAGATTTGTCTGGGACTTTATGCGGATGAAGTTAAAACTCCGGCGGCGCGCTGCGGATGGATTAAAAAAGCTATAGTTTACTGCCGTCATAATCCGGCGATTGACGACTTGGCTCAGTCCGTTTCTTTGCTGGAAAAATTATTGGCAGAGGAACAGCGCAAGCAGGTTTGAATCAAAAAAGGGCGTCCATAGCGGATGCTCTTTTTTGTTTGACAATATCAGTAAATTTGTCTATAGAAGAAGCGTAAACATTATTATTAACTAAATTTATTTTTATGGAAAATTTTGATTATTCTAAGGCAATGGTTGAGGCTAAATCTGGGAAATTGGCTAAGAGCGATTTAGATAAGCTTCTAAAATTCTATGCTAAATTTTCAGGCGGATATGAAGCAAATTTAGTAAAAGGAATTTTGTTAGAACAGTTTAAACATATGTCGGATGAGGCATTGTTTAAGGTTATTAAAAGCAGCAGAAATGAAAGGCTTTTGTGGCTGCTTTGGTTTTCGCACGGCAATAAGCCGTATGAACCGCAGCTTGAAGAAATTATGATTGAAAACTACTCCTATATGGTGTATTTCATGGATCAGCCTTTTGATGCCGACACCGAGAAAAGATTTGTTGATACAACAAAAACTGTAGGTGAATTTGGAATAAATGACAGACAATGCAATTTGTATCGCTATATTCGTAAGTGGCCGTCAAAAAGACTTTTAATTTCTTTGCTTGAAGCTGCTGAAAAATATGAAAATGCAGATAATTTGTGGGCTGTAAATAACTGTATTGTCCGTCTTGCCGAAGCAAGTTATTCTAAGGCTAGAAAAACGCCTTATCTTGAAGTGTTGCCGGATATAGAGCTGCAGCAGCAGATTCTAGATTTGCATAATCCTAAAACAAGCTTGTATTTGCTTACGCTTTTTGACTTTGTAAATTTGCCGTTGCCCGAAATTGTGCAGAAATTGGTTCAGCAAAAAAATGCCGATGCTTTGCGTTTTTTGCTTTCGCATAGTGCCTTGGGAGAAAATGCTGCTCTTGTAATGCAGGAGTTTCCAGAGCTGGAAGATGAAATTGCATTATCAGAGCTGGCTAAATGGGTAGTAGCTTATGACAGTAATCCTGAGAATGATGTGCTTATTTGGAAAGATTTTCTTGAGGAAGAAGAAACAGATAGTCTTTTCTATTTGCGATTCAATAAGAGCAGTGTTTTTAAGCCAACAATATTTTGTGCTAGAATGTATTTGAATGGCAAAACACCGGAAGACCGTCAGAATATTATCAGCGATGTGCAGCATTTCTGCGAGACTTATGATGATGTTTTTGATTTACCTGCTTTTGAAGAAAAAGTGCGTAAGTTAAAAGCGTCTTGCCTCTAAAAAACTAAAAGTCTGATGTTTTTGCATCAGGCTTTTAGTTTTTTTGTACTTGTTTTACAAAAACTTTGCAAAATTATAATTTTTGTAGTCTTAAAATGACAAAAGTCCGAGTTTTAGTAAAATTGTAGTGTATGGATGACAATATATATTATTGCAATAGCCAGTCAAATACATTTATTCTATGTATACCGTTGTTATCAGTGCTTCCGGAATCCATTGTCAGTAAAAACTTAGGGTAGTTATCTTCTATTGCCTGCAACGGAGTTATTTCTCGTTCCAATACAGCGGTGTCGGTTAATACTGATAATGCAACTTGATAATATTCAACAACACCAGCACTTTTTTTTGCAACAAAATCTATCTCTATTTCTTTGCTGTTTTTATATATTTTGCCGACAGAAACTTTATAGCCGCGGTGTAATAGCTCTAAATAAACCACATTTTCCAGAATGTGTCCGGCATCCATATCTTTTAAACCTAGAATAGCGGTTCTTAATCCAATATCTGCTATATAATATTTAGCATTGCTTTCTAAATATTGCTTGCCTTTTATGTCATAGCGTTCGCATTTATACAAAAGAAAACTGTCTAACATACCTTGAATATATGTATCGCTTATGGTTTGGACAGATATTTTGTAATCTTTTAAGTTATTGGCAATGTTTCGGATTGATGTTTCATTGCCGATATTATCAAACATATATCTGGCGACGGCGTCTAATTTATTGGTATACTTAATGTTAAAACGTTTTATAACATCCTTATAGATGGTATTTTGATAAACTGTAGTTTGCAGATAGTCTGTGATATGCTGGCGGTTATACATCATAGAGAGCGTTTGAGGAAATCCGCTTTCCGTGATATAATGAGTATAAATATCTTGAAGCGAAAATGACGGTATGTTTTTAGCAGCGTTTTTCTGATAATATGAAAAGTATTCTTTAAAAGACAGCGGCTGCATTTTTATTTCTATATAACGTCCGCCCAAAACATTGGCTAAGTCTTTAGAAAACATATAAGCATTAGACCCTGTTAAATAGACATCTATATTTGTTTGCAGACGCAGGGTATTTGCAACCTTTTGCCAATTGCGAAGCAGTTGTATTTCATCTATAAACACATAATTCATTTTATCTTTGTTTATGCGGGCTAGTATATAATCCAGCAGGGTTGTATAGTTTGTATAAAAATTTTCTGTGTCTGTAACTAGGCCAAGCTCTTGGATTTGTAATTCGTCTTCTAAATTTATGCTGATGATTTGACTTTCATCGGCTAGTTTGTCAGCAATCAGTTTATTTTGAAAAAGTTTTAATAATGTGGATTTTCCGCAGCGGCGAATACCAGTGATAATTTTGATTAAATCTTTTTGTTTTTGCCATTGTTCAAGTTCTTGCAAGTATTCCAGTCTGTCTATCAAATCATTATTCATTGCTGCTACTCCTTATATTGTCATATATACACTACAAAATAACTAAAGTCAATATTTTTGTAGTCTTAAAATGACAAAAGTTGCAGTTTTAGCGAATTTGTAGCGTGTGAGTGACAAAATTGGTTAATCGCTAGATTTATTCTATATAATCCTAGCTCCCTATAAGTCAACTGCAAAATCAAAGTGTTGGAAGAGGCGGAAGTGTGTAAAAAAAACGACCGTTTAAAAGGGGCAGTTTTTAGGCTGTTTTTAGTAATGTAGCAAAGGTTGCTACAATTTGCAATAACTTTTTATATTTGCGATGTTTTTTGCTGATTTATAAGAATTTTCAGCGTCTTGTTTAGAGTGTGTAAAAATAACGGTCGTTTTTTTTACA
>CAVKTH010000069.1:0-9235 GCA_963659495.1 Bacteroidaceae bacterium
TTACACACAATAGGAGGAATAAGATGTTGAAGAGTATGAATTTTTTAAGAGGAAAGAGCATGGGAAGAGTAGGTGAAGGCGGCACTTCCGTTTGCAGCGTCATTCTTCGCCGGTACTCCCTGCTGGAAGTACCATGGCGGAGAATCCATAACGTCATTGCGCATGCTATGTCTATGTTTAATAATACCCCTCACTCGGCGCTAAAGCGCCACTCTCTCCCTCAGGGGGCGAGAGAACAAAAAAGCGTTGCCTTTGGCAACAAAGTCATGGATACTCGTCTGCCACAGCCTGCAGGGTGTGGCGACAAGTATGACGTTTCGGGTTTAGGTTGGGGACTCTTGTTGAGTACCTTTTGCACATTCTTTAAATACCCCTCACCCGACGCCAAGGCGTCACCCTCTCCCGCACGGGGCGAGGGGATGCACCGCCCTTGGTGCCACAAGATACTAGGCACAGACTGTGCGTCACGACCTAGGATGACTGGTGGCAGAGGTGCAAATTCCTTTGGCCGCAGTATGATAGAAATGCTGGGAGTTCTTGCCATTATCGCCGTATTATCAGTCGGCGGTATTGCCGGATATTCCAAAGCCATGGAGAAGTTTAAGGTTAACAAGCTGATAAATGAATACAGCATGCTGATTTTCGGACTGTCTGAGCATGAAGAAGAAATTAAAAAGCTAACTCAAAAAACAAACCTTTACAGTGTAGCTTCCTCATTAAATATTATTCCTGAAAGCTGGAAAAATGGGACTGATGATTTAGGAAACAATGTTGCTATATTTTATACTCCTCGTGATGGCATGGAACCGCGGATTGTAATAGATATGTATTTAGGCGGTATAGCTACTAATGCCGACGGAAGCAAGAGTACTCAGGGGTTTTCGCATCAACTCTGTTTTGAACTGCTGCAGAATATTGCCTATCCCCTGCATGAAAGCCTGTATCTTCTGTGGATTTACCGCACCGGTAAGGAACAAAATTCCACATATATGGGCGATGCTTATTGCGGAGGCGCCCGGAAGTGCATTAAAGATTTGACGGTTACTGAAATGGATAGGCTCTGTAAAACCTGCGACAAGAGTAATGAAGCCTGCTCGGTAACTTTGAATTTTTAAGCTTGGGCTTGGTTGATTTTTTCAAATTATAGTTGACAAATATACAAAAATATTTTATACAAAAAGTGTTTTGGTATTATTTTGTCTCACTTTTTAATTTTGTTATTATGAAATTTAAGAAACTTGCGTTGGATTTTTACCGTGCATTGAGTAAACTTCCTAATTGGGGCAAAGTCATGGCGCTTGCCTCTGTAGCTTCGCTTTTTTGTGCCATTCATCCTATTGTTAAGCCTATCAATGATTTAACCTACAATCATAACCGCTTGTATGTTAATGAAAAAGGTAAGCTTGATTTGTATATGTATCCTTCGGTTTCCAAGGAATTTCCGAACGAATACATCAACATCAACCGTAAGCCTTGCGCCGGTGACAATGTTGTAATTCTGCGTGAACGGCTCAATCCAAAGGGCGAAATCTTTATGTTTTATAATCCGAGGGTTTCCGGCGGTACTGCTTGGAAAAAGTGTCTTAACAGCTATTTGAAAAACCGGCAGCGGAAAAAAATGGCTCTGTCATTTGTATTTTCTGCCAGCCTGTGCCTAAGTTCATTCCCGGGGCTTATTAAGAGAATGCTGGAGCTTATTCCTCGTAAATAACGAAAAAAACGCTGACATTTTTTTATGTCAGCGTTTTTTTATTACTTTGCATAATCTGCTGCGGTCTTGCCGTATTGATCCTTAACACCGGCGTCAATGCCTTGCTCGGCTAATATCTTTAGTAGTTCGGTATAATACGGAACTTTTATTTTTGCTGCATAAATCAAAACCGTTTCGCCGTTGCCGTTTTGAGTGTTGATATCTATGCCGTACTGCAGCAGTTTCTGCACCATGGTTTGCACCAGCGACAAAAGTTTATCTTGCGGCAGATTTTGATTTTCTTTTAAGGCTTCGGCGATATAAAACAGCGCTATGTTGCCGTTTTTATCTCGGGCTTTGGTATCGGCGCCGTTCTGCAGCAAATGCTCCGCCAAAGACAGATTCAAATTCTGCACCGCAATCATCAACAGGGTTCTGCCGTCCGGCGCAATATATGAAGTGTCAGCGCCATTTGCCAAAAGCAGCTCTGTAATAGCGGTTTTATCCGATTTCAGCTCCGGCAGATCGTTATGCTGCGGCAGGCTGACGCTTACGCCATGCTCCAGCAAATTACGCGCCATGTCCAGATTGTTATAGTCAATAGCGTATTGCAAAAGCGTTTTGCCGGAAGCGTCGCTGATATTCAGATTGGGGTTAAGCTTTTCCAAAGCTTCCAGCCAAACAAGGCTGTCGTTGCTTTTTACCAGCTGCAAAGCCGGTTCTTCGCCGTCGGCATTTTTAACATTCGGATTGAAGCCGATTTCCGTCAGCTTTTGAAACAGCTGCAAATTTTTAGCCTCTAAAACCTGCTGCCAATATTGCGGATGTTCATTGAGCCATTGACTGCTGATATATGACAAGATGATACCGGCAACCTTTGAATCTTCTATATTTTTGACATTAACTATGGTTTGAACCGGCGCAACGCCCTGCGCATCGGGTTTATCCGCACCGCCGGTTTTATCAAACAGGCGTTTCAGCAGCTCATACTGCTCGGCTTCGGCGGCCAAGCGCCATAGAGGCTTATGCTGCTTTCCAAACAAACGGGAAGTGTCTACTTTTTTAGCCATGACTTTTTTGAAAATTTTCGGCGGAACCGAATTTTCCAGCACAAAAGATACAGCACTTTCGTTGCTGCTGTCGGTCATATTTACATCAGCTTTCAGCTTCAGCAGTTTTTCCGTAAGTTCGTAGTCTTTGGTTTTTAGCGCGTTCAGCAGCAAAAAGTTACCGTTTTTATCCGGCTGATTGATATCTAAACCAGCGGCAAGCAGGGTGTTTATAATCGGTTCGCTGCAACGCAGATTAACGGCGTAAAACAGCAGATTTTTACCGTCTGGCAGCAAAGCCTGAAAATCGGCCTGATATTTCTGCAGCAGATTCAAAAGCTGCAAATCATTATGCTTTACCGCCCAAACTGCAGCATTTCCGCCGTCTTCATCGGCTGCATTAACATCTGCTCCGGCTTTTAGCAGCTCTTCTAAAATTTCCGGCGCCACACCCTCTTTAACCGACTGTAGAAAAATCTTCGGCTCCGAAGAAATATCGGCTTTATGCAGCAATAAAAACTTTACCATTTCCGGATTATTCAGGCTGATAGCCTCCTGCAGCGCTGTGCCGCCGCGCGGATTCTGCCCGTTTATCTGCTGCGGAGTAGCAAATTTTTGCAAAATTTCCAGCGGCGCCGATAAATCTACAGCATAGCTTAAAGGCATAAGCCCAAAAAATAAACGGCGGTTATAATCGGCGTATTTGCTTTTGCTCTCACGCTGATAGACTGCCATATCGTCCAATGCGGCGCCGTACATTTTCATGTCTTTTTCCAGATTTTGCAAAATATCCAGATTTTCGCTGTTTAATCCCAGCCACAGCACCGGATACCAATAGGCTTTTTTAGAGGTATATTTACTGATTTGCCCCATCCGATTTGCCGCCGCAATATCCCGCAGCTCGGAGTCTTGCTCAATATTTATCACCGCCAATTCCATGCCGTCAACATAGTAGCTGACGCTTTTCAGCTCGCCGTCTTGCGTAAAAGTACGGCTGATGCCCTCCGGCTTGTCGTTTTTGTATGTTTCTGCCAGCTGGCGTTTGCCGTTTTTATAATATTTCAGGCTCATGCCGTTTTTCATATCATTACGGTATTCCGCCTTATTGGCAATTTTTTTATCCGGATAATAAGCAATGCCTGTGCCGTTTTTTTGGTCGTTTACATAAGGAACTTCGGTGGTGCTGCCGTCTTTGTTAAAATGACGGGCGAGGCCGTTTTTTTTGCCGTCAGCGTATTCTATTTCATCGGTCTGGTATTCTTTATTATATTTTTTGGTTACACCGTTTAAAACGCCGTCTGTGTAATGATTTTCTTCCACCAGCGAATTATCCGAGATAATATGCTCCACGCCGTCTTTTACATCGTCTTTAAAATGTTCAATCTTGGTGCGGTTGCCGTTTTCATCAAAATATGTGGTTTCGCCGTTTTTTTTGCCGTTAACATAGTGATTTTGAAGCTGCGGCTTGCCGTTTTCATAAAAAAGTGTTTCCTCGCCGTTTAACACATTTTCTTTATATGTTTTTTTGTGTTTAGGATTGCCGTTTTCATAAAAATAAATCTCCTCGCCGTCCTTTTTGCCTTTGCGGTAGGTAATTTCAAATTCCAGCTTTCCGTCCTCATATTTAGAGGTAATAACGCCGTTGCGCAGGCCGTTGCGATAAAAATAAGTTATAGTACGCCCTTCGTCGTCTTTTTTGCGGACAGCGCCGGTAAATGGGGTTCCGTTTTTATCCCGCACCGTTTCCAGATTGTCTTTTTCTGAGAAAAATAAATCATCGGCATTGGTTAGCTGAATTTCATTTTCTTCAGCATGCAAAGGCTGAACCAAAGCCATAACTGCCGGCAAAACAAAATAGCAAAGTTTCATAAACAGCTCCTATACAAGGTTATACCTCTTAAAAGCTAACATGGCGGCCGCAAAAAATCAACGGCAAAAAGCACTTTGCACAAACACAAAAAAACTTCCGGCTTTTTTTAGGAGCGGGAAGTTTTTATATCTTAAAGATAAATTTAATTAAAAATATTTCTGCCGTGTTTCGCAACAAAACAGAAATAAAAAATAATGGAACATCAAGAATTCAGTCTCATTTCATTAAAATGCCTCAGCCGTGTTTCACAACAGAGCTGAAGCCTAACTTTTTAAATTACGAAAAAAACTAAGTTCTTATAAGTTTAATTAAATCTATCTGTATATTTCAGCTAAAAACCATACCGCATTTCACAATGGAGCATGGCTAACTATGGAATTTACCGATTTTGCTTAGAAACTTTTAACGAATAAATCGGCAAAAACTATCAAAACCTCATTTCACAACGGAGTTATGAATAACAGATTTATTAACTTAATAATAAAATATATAAAAATTAAAAAGTGACTCGTATTTAGCATGTCACTTTTTATTTGTCAAGTTTTTTGTTGATTTTTTTCAGCTTAAAACCACAATGCTTCCGGCGGCAATCCGTCCGCGGTCGTCATATAGCTGATATCCCACTTTTTGCCCCTCATATAAACGCCGCAAGCCAATTTCTTCCAGCTTGGTGATATGCACAAAAACATCTTTCCCGCCGACAGAGGGCTGAATAAAGCCATAACCTTTGCGGGTGTTAAACCATTTTACAGTTCCAGTAGACATATTTACTCCTTAATATTTTTTATTTAACGCCGTAAATTCAATTTACAGGAGTGTAGATAATCTTGATTTTTGTTTGTTCAAGGGAAGTTTGGTAATTTTTTACTTATTTTATGCTTTTATGCAGCAAAATGTATATTTTTTTCAATCTGCCGCATTTGCTCGTCTAAAAAAGACATATCTTCAGCCGGACGGTCGGCAGTCTGCGCATATTGCTGCATAATTTTGAAAATCGGCTCAGCATATTTGCTTTCATTTTCGGCAATACGGCGAAGATAGAAAACTGCAGCCCGAAAAATTTCTGTTTTTTCAGAAAAAAGCTGGCGCGCCACGTCTATATAGGGCGGATAATCAGTAATTTTCGGTGCGGATTTCTGGTTTTCTACATAATTTTTTTGCAAAATTTCCGCTTGCAGGGCAGATATCCGATGCTGCTTATTTTTTTCGGCATCGCCGACAATCACATTCCAAATGCTTTGCAAAAAAGATTTTTTAACCATCGCTTTTCTCCTTATTTTCTGCAATGTAACATAGATTTTAGAAAAGTGAAGAGTTTTTTAATAAAAGTATTTGACAAGTAAAAAAAATTGTCTTATTACTATCTCGTTGTTTGATGATATTTGCTTCATCGTCTAATGGTAGGACAGCGGATTCTGACTCCGTCAATCTTGGTTCGAGTCCAGGTGAAGCAGCCAAACTAATAATATCTCTCTGATTTCAGGGAGATTTTTTTTGTAATTTTTTCAAAAAACAGCAAAAAATCGGCTGATACCCCATAGTGATACACCTAAGGAATTTTCAACACTTCCCTCTGTTTTATGTTTTTATGAATCCCCGCAATACTTATCCACAGAAAAGGATTATATTTTGAACGGTCATTCGGGATTATATTTAAGAGGCTCAAACTATTATTTCAGAGGCAAGATTCCGGCTTATCTGCATTATCTTGCTCCTAAAAAATATATCTTGCATTCCTTAAAAACTAACAATTACCGAAAAGCAGTGATTGAATGTCGCAAAGAAAGTTATAAACTGGGCGTTGAAATAGAACTTTTAAGGAATATTGATATGCTTATCAAAAGTGGGCGAATTGTTTTAGATAAGTCGGACATAGACAATATTATCATTTACAAACTGAATCAACTTACCGAAGATTTAGAAAACAATTATGATGATATTATGCTGAAACAATATGATAAGAATAAGACACTTGTTTTCAAAGATATTAAAGATGATGAACTGACACAAAATGAAAAAGACGCGCAAAATATTGAAGGCGTATTCAAAGAATATATTACAGACTTAAAAGACAAACCCGGCACACACCATAATGTTATTAAGCAAATCAATAAGATACTTAAAGACAATATGTCTCTGATGAAAGATATTTCTGAAATAAAAAGCACGCAAAAAGAATTATATAGTGCTATGCGCGGTGTCGACAAATATATCAATGATATGTTTAACTGTATGGAAAACGATACCAACCAAAATACTTGGACGCACCCGCGTGTAAAAGATTGTATTGCCATTATGAACGCACAAAAAAGTGAACAATGCAAAAATAATGCCTTTAAAACACCTTGGAAAGATGTGTTTGCTGAATATTTACTGACAAAAAAGCGGCAATCAATCAAACAATTAAATGAGAAAAGCCTTAAGAAAGAAGAAACTTGCATTGATACCTGTTTTAAACTTGTAAAGAAAAGTTATGTTGAAGACTTGAATTACAAAGATTGCAAAAAGATTTCCCGAGACATTTTCAATCTTCCGAAAAAATGGGAAGAAAAGAGCCTCAAAAAAGGCATATCATTAGAAGATATGTTAGCACAAGAAAATGAAGACCACATTTCATATTCCACCGCCAAAGGATACTTAATAATATTCCGAAACTTTCTCATCTACTGCAAGAAAAATCACTATATTGATACAGTATTATATGAAGAAGTTGATATTCCAAAGCCTAAAGATAAGCATTCCAGAACCGGATTCAGCGAAAATGAACTAATCAAAATATTCAATCCTAAAACATATCCGAAAAGGATTAGCATTGATAGATTCCACAATTTCTATATTCCGTTAATAGCCCTTTATTCCGGTATGAGATTGGGAGAAATCTGTCAACTCTATGTTTCTGATGTAGTGAAATACGGCAAAAACCTATACTATTTCAATATTACAGATGAAAGAAAAGACCAACATTTAAAAACAAAGCAATCAAAACGAATCGTTCCCGTGCATCCGATGCTTTTGAATATGGGATTTTTAGATTTGATAAAACAAACCAAAGAAAAACAAGAAGAACGAATATTCTATAAACTGAAATACTCTGTCAAAAATCACTATGTCAATGCTGTCAGCAATTGGTTTCAATATTATAGCAAGAAGATTGGAATTGATGACCCAGACAAGGTATTTCACAGTTTCAGGCATACGGCAAAACAGCATTTAAGAGATTGCGGCGTTCCGCAGGAATATCAAAATGCTCTCTGCGGGTGGAAAGGAGCCGACACCGGAGAAACCTCATACGGCGGAAATGTCCCGTTTGAAAAACTATATGAGTATATTTCTATGCTGCAATATCCGTTTTTAGAAAAAACTTTGAAGAAATTAAAGAAACAAAATAAAATCAAATCAAATGATAATTTATTGATTGTTCAGGATTAAAATTATTTAATGATGGAATTTCTCAAAATATCATTTTTTAATTTCAAAAGAATATATGGCATTTTGTTCATATATAATATCTAAAAAAGATGACAGTGTTATAGATATTTCTTTATTTGTTGTATATTCAGGATTAAATAAATCATCAATTTTTTTATCACCCTTTAAACCTATTTCTCTTACTTTCATCTCTTTTACACCTGTTTTGCATAAACTAATTTTACTTTTATCAATAAATAAAATTGTATTTCTTTTAGCAAAATTTTTATGAAATAAATAATCACCTTTACTGACATTTATTGTTCCATTTCCAATTTTTACCCCCTTTGCTCCTATCGGTGCATCATTCATAATTATTCGTTCTATTGGAAAGGCTTTTAATAAAATAGCCTTAGCCGCACTAAAGTTTGTTATAATACAATAATCAGATAAATCTTGTGCTGTAATTTCATCAAACGATGTAATTTTTTTTGATATACTTTGTAATTTTTGAAAAAGTTGACCATACATTTTTGCTTCTAACATATGATATATTTGTTGTTCAAAATTATCATATACTATCAAACGCCCTTTTTCTTTAGTTACTGTAATATTTCCTAAAGCCATTTTGAGAGCAGTTGTAGGTATTTCTTTTTTAACTCCAAATATCCTATTTATAACATTGTCTGGTACTAAAGCATCATACAAATCTTGTTTCAACTCTTTAATTTCAGATATTTGTTTTGGAGATAATTTTGAGTTTAAAATATTTTTTCTTCTCATATCCATTTTTTGGTGTAACGAGATGATTTGGTCTATTATATAATTTTTATAACTATCGTCTATTTGAAATGTACTTACAAGTTCTTTATTAGAAAAGAAATCATCCAGAATTTTTCTTATTTTTTCTACACTATTTAAATGGTTAAAAAATAACTCTTCATTAGTTAAATGATTAACAAAATCTTGAGAAATATTAAAATATCTACTTATTTCAGTTTGTATATATTGTTGTCTAAAATCATTAACATTCAATTGTTTTAAATTATCAATTTTATATTTTGCATTACACAAAAAAATGAATAGTGTATAAAATATGTATCTTTCCGATTGTTGATTTTTACTAAATACCTGATTTTGAGAAAATAAAGAATCTTTGCCTAAATAACAATTAAATATTTCATCAATATAACGTGGTATTTGCGGGCGGCTATATTC
>CAVKTH010000070.1:0-9105 GCA_963659495.1 Bacteroidaceae bacterium
GTAGCAGAGGTTGTTAAGAATTGCAATAACTTTTTATATTTGCGATGTTTTTTGCGGTTTTGTGAAAATTTTCAGCGTCTTGTTTTGAGTGTGTAAAAATAACGGTCGTTTTTTTTACACATAATAGGAGAAATAAGATGTTGAAGAGTATGAATTTTTTAAGAGGAAAGTGCAGGGAGAGAGTAGGCGGAGGCAGTAGACTCTCGCCTCAAGCACCAGTCATTCTAGGCCCTGTGCCTAGAATCTTATGGCAACAAGGTACTAACCTAGTCAATAAATTTGCCTTATTATTGCATAAGTGCTGGAAACGTTGGTTTAGTGCCTTTTGCATGTTCTTTAAGTACCCCTCACCCGACGCCAAGGCGTCACCCTCTCCCTCACGGGGCGAGGGATTGCACCGCCCTTGGTGCGACAAGATCCTAGGTACAAGACCTAGGATGACTGGTGGCAGAGACGCAGGTTTTGTTAGATTGCTTCGCTTCGCTCGCAATGACGGCAGCAGCGTGGGACGGTCAATGATAGAAATGCTCGGCGTATTAGCAATCATCGGTGTATTATCAGTCGGCGGTATTGCCGGTTATTCCAAGGCTATGGAAAAGTTTAAGCTAAATAAATTGATGGCGGAATATAATCATTTAATTCTCGGGCTATTAGAATATAAAGATAATTTTCAAAAATATACAGAAAGCGAACCGCATTTAGCAGATTTTGTGCAGTCGGCAGGGCTGGTGCCGGATTCTTGGCAGCTGATTGATAAATATTCTTATTTGGAAGACAGCCACGGGAATTGGGTAGATATCAGATATAGGCAAAGGAGCGGATATTTATCAGATGATGAGCCGGAGCATTATGGTTTGATTATAGACTTTTACCTAAATGCTGTAAATGTTGATGATAAGGGCAATCGGACTTCCGAAAATTTTCAGGATAAAGTTTGCGTGGAAATGGTTGACAGCATTTTTAAGCCTTTGCACTATACGCTTAAAGGTCTAATCTTAATCGGCGGCACCGGAATGTTTTATGGCGATGAGTTTTGCAGCCAAGGGCGCCGATGTCTGAAAAATCAAACCATAAGCCAAATTAAAGATATGTGCGCTTCTTGCCGCCGTACAAATGTTTGCGCCGTTACGGTTATATTTTAGTAAATCAGTTCAAACATATTTAGAGAGGCGGAAAGTATTAGCTAACAATTTTATTTGTAAAATTTTCTTTACAACTCTTTTGTTTGCAGATACTATATTTTTGAAAGCGCAATAGTGCTTTTAGGGCGTGAGAACCCTTTATCAGTATAGTCGTTACGCATAAACGACTTAAATTGTTATATGCCGATTTCTGTTCGTTGGACGGATGTCGGCTGAATATGGCTATGCGCCGAATAGGCCGAGCCGTTTATACTGATACGGTTTCTCAACATCCGCCCGCCATTTTGGTGGGTTTTGTTTTATGTAACAAAATAAATGGAGTTTAGAAATATGTATAATAATCTGAAAAATGTTATTAAGTACCACTCACCCGAGGCTGATGCCTCACCCTCTTCCTCACGGGGCGAGGGATTGTACTGCTCTTGGTGCGACAAGATACTAGGCACAGGGTCAAGTATGACTGGCGGCAGAGGTGCAAATTCCTTTGGTCGCAGTATGATTGAAATGCTAGGCGTTCTGGCGATAATTGGTGTACTTAGTGTCGGCGGGATTGCCGGATATTCCAAAGCTATGGAAAAGTTTAAAATCAATAAGACTATAGAAGAGTACAGCTATTTAATTCAAGGATTGGTGGAACATCTGCCTGAGATAAAATACCTCAGTCACGATGACACCTCTATAACTTTATATGAATATGTCCAAGCAGCGCATCTGGTGCCGGAAACTTGGAAAATAGATGGGCATAGAATAACAGACGCTAACGGCAGCACAGTTTATGTATTTTCACAAAACGATACTCTGACTATAAACTTCTATTTAGGCGGTATCACAAGTTCTACCGGCGAAAATGTAACGGCCTCTTTTTCGGATAAACTATGTATGGCCTTATTTCAAAATCTGGGGCAGCCGCTGCATGAAGCTGTCACTTTAGCCCGCACATCTAAATGGGGTCACGGCGATAAACTCAGATTTTTTTACGGCGATGCTTATTGCGGCGGAGATAAAAAGTGTCTGAAAGATGCTACTTTAGCCGAAATGAAAGAAGCTTGCGGAATATGCGACAATACGAATTCCTGGTGTAATTTTACTTTAGAATTTTAGAAACCTGCAATAAACTGAAACAGCTGCAAACTATTCTTGCAGCTGTTTTAACTTAAATATCCAGATTATCCACGAACTTAGCGCGCTCAATGATAAAGCGAAAACGCTGTTCCGGATCTTTACCCATCAGACGCTCAACCTGACGGCGGGTTTCAAAGTCTTCGGCTCTGCCCTCTTCGGTTGAAGTGTTTGGAATCACTACCCGCAGCAAAATACGGTTGTTTTTATCCATAGTCGTTTCTTTCAGCTGCAGCGGACTCATCTCGCCTAAACCTTTAAAGCGGCTGATATCCGGCTTAGTATTGCCTTTTACGACCTTAGCCAAAATCTTATCTTTTTCCTCATCGTCCAAAGCATAGTAGTTTTTACCGCCGGCGACAATTTTATACAGTGGCGGAGTGGCAATATAAAGGTGTCCGTTTTCAATCAGCTTCGGCATGTGCTGATAAAAGAACGTCATCAGCAAAGAGGTAATGTGCGCACCGTCCACATCGGCATCGGTCATGATAATGATTTTTTCATAGCGCAGGTTTTCTTCGTTGTAATTGTCTTTAACGCCGCAGCCTAAAGCCTCTATCATATCTTTAATTTCTTGGTTTTGCGAGATACGTTCCAAAGAGGCGCTGGCCACGTTCAAAATTTTACCGCGCAACGGCAAAATAGCCTGCGTAACTCTATCGCGTCCTTGCTTTGCGGAACCGCCGGCGGAATCACCCTCTACAATAAAAATCTCGGTATTTTCTGCAGCAGCCTGCGAACAATCGGCAAGTTTCCCCGGCAGACGCAGCTTTTTAGTCGGAGCTTTGCGGTTTTGCACTTTTTCTTCTTTTTTCTTTTTGCGGGCTTCAGCTCGGTCTAAAACATATTCAATCAGAGCCTTAGCATTTTCCACATCAGAAGAAAGCCAATGGTCAAACGAATCTTTTACGGCTGTTTCCACCAAACGAATCGCCTTGGTGGAAGTCAGCTTGTCTTTAGTTTGTCCCTGAAACTGCGGGTCGGTAATGAAAACCGAAAGCATCAGACAAGCATTGCTTAAAAAGTCCTCGGCGGTTGCGGCGGCGATTTTTTTGAAACCGGCCATTTCGCCGTATTCTTTCAAACCTCGCAGCAAAGCGGCGCGGAAACCGGTTTCATGCGTTCCGCCCTCCGGAGTGATAACCGTGTTGCAGTAAGAATATGAAAATCCGTTTTCATCAACCGGCCAAGTGATAGCCCATTCCACACGCCCTTCATTGTTAGCCAGTTCCGACTCGCCGACAAACGCCGCGCGGTTAATAGTGCTGCGTTCGCCGATTTGAATATTTAAAAAGTCTGCCAAGCCGTTTGGATAATGCAATTCGGCTTTTTGCGGAGTAGACTCGCCGCTGGCAATCAGTTCCGGCGCGCAGCACCAGTTGATTTTGATACCTTTAAATAAGAAAGCCTTGGAGCGCGCCATACGATAAATGCGGTTGACAATAAATTTGTTATTGCCTTCAAAAATCTCAGCATCAGGCTTGAATGTGATGGAAGTGCCGCGGCGGTTCGGGCAATTACTGATAAATTCCAATTCCGTCAGCGGTTTGCCGCGTGAATATTCCTGCCGATAAAGCTTTTTATCGCGGGCGACTTCAACCACCAATTTTTCAGACAAAGCATTAACCACCGAAAGCCCCACACCGTGCAGACCGCCCGAAACCTTATAAGCGCCGCCGCCGAATTTACCGCCGGAATGCAGAGTTGTCAAAATAACTTCTAACGCCGATTTTCCCGGATATTTCGGGTGTTCGTCAATCGGAATGCCGCGTCCGTTATCGGCAATGGTAACCGAACCGTCGGCGTTCATAGTCACATCAATATGATTGGCAAAACCGGCGACAGCCTCGTCCATGGAGTTATCCAAAATCTCCGCTACCAAATGGTGCATAGCCTGAATATCGGTGCCGCCGATGTACATTCCGGGACGGTGGCGAACCGGCTCCAAGCCCTCAAGCACTTCAATATCCTGCGCCGAATATTCAGTTTTTGCCGGCGCTGTGGACGAGTCAAACAAATCTGTCATTTTTACCTCAAAACACTTTATTTAATTGGCATTAAGCTACAAAACTTTGCCGCAAAAAACAAGCGAAAACCCCAATTCATGAACAAAAATTTACTTTTTGTTAAAAAATAGCAGAATTTTGAAAAAAATACTTGCAAATTTATGGGGTTATGCTAAAAATATGCCCGAAGCCGCAATGGTGCGGTTTTGTAATTTCACACGCAGACAGGCGGAAGAGCCTTAAAACTCATTCGCTCCGGTGCTGTCAAAAGCCGAAGTCTGCGGAGGTTTAACCGGAAAATAAAGGATATATAAATATGACACTTCCTACTTTTACTTTGCGCCAAATGGTTGAAGCCGGCGTACACTTCGGTCACCATGCCCGCCGCTGGAATCCGCAAATGGCTCCGTATATTTACGGAAAAAAAGATAATATTCATATTATTGATTTGCAAAAAACTTACCCTATGCTTTACAATGCTTTGAACGCTGTCCGCGATGTTGCTGCCAACGGCGGCAAAGTTTTGTTTGTTGCTACAAAGCGCCAAGCTCAAGATATTGTTAAAGAAAGCGCCGGCCGCTGCGGTCAGTTTTATGTAAACTACCGTTGGCTGGGCGGTATGCTGACAAACTGGAAAACTGTTTACAAATCAATTTCCCGTTTGAACAAGCTCAACGAAATGGAAGCTAACAACGCTTACGAAGGGTATACTAAAAAAGAAGTTATGAACCTGAAAAAAGAACGCGAAAAATTGGCGATTACTTTGGACGGTATTAAAGATATGGGCGGTCAGCCGGATATGCTGTTCGTGATTGACACCCCTAAAGAAGCTTTGGCTATTAAAGAAGCTAAAAAACTGGGTATTCCTGTTGTTGGTATTGTTGATACTAACGCTAACCCTAATGAAGTAGAATTCCCGGTTCCGGGCAACGATGACGCTATCCGCGCTATTCAATTCTACTGCGATTTGGTTTCTGACGCTGTTTTGGACGGTGTTCAGGCAGAAATGGAAGCTAAAGGCTTAGAAGTTTCTGACGCTGAAACTGTTGAAGCAGAAGAAAAAGCTGCTCCAAAGAAAAGAGCTTCCCGCAAAAAAGCAGAGTCTGCTGAATAAGCAAGCGCTTCTTTTAAGGTAAAAAATAAAAACGGCGCGGCGGTTGATTTTTGATTGCCGCGCCTCATAAAATCTGAATTTATACGTTATATTAGAGGAATTTAAATTATGGCAGATATTACAGCCGCTATGGTTAAAGAATTGAGAGAAACTACCGGTGCCGGTATGTTGGATTGTAAAAAAGCATTGGTTGAAGCCAACGGCAATATGGAACAAGCTGTTGACTGGTTGCGCAAAAAAGGTTTGGCTTCGGCTGCAAAAAAATCTAGCCGTGTTGCCGCTGAGGGTTTGGTTGCTGTTGCTGTTGACGGCAATAAAGGCGCCGCTGTTGAAGTAAACTCTGAAACAGACTTCGTTGCTAAAAATGAAATTTTCCAAGAATATGTTGAAGATGCAGCTAAAGTTGCTTTGCATTGCAACGGTGATGTTGAAGCTATGAAAGCTTTTGCTTGCCCTAAATGCGCTGACGGCAAAACTTTCGGCGAACGCTTGACCGATATGATTGCTAAAATCGGCGAAAATATGAACCTGCGCCGCGCTAAAGTTATCAGCGTAAACAACGGTGTGGTTTGCTCTTATGTTCACAATGCCGTTCGCAACGGTTTGGGCAAAATCGGCGTTTTGGTTGCTTTGGAATCTACTGCTGACAAAGCAAAATTGGAAGAGCTGGGCAAACATATTGCTATGCACATTGCCGCTACAGCTCCTATCGCTTTGAACATTGCCGGCGTGGCTCCGGAAGCTGTTGAGCATGAAAAATCTATTTTTGCCGAACAAGCAAAAGCTTCCGGCAAACCGGCAAACATTATTGAAAAAATGGTTGAGGGCCGTATCCGCAAATTCTATGAAGAAGTTGTTTTGGAAGAACAGGCTTTCATTATGGATCCGGATAAGAAAATCAAAGACATTGTTGCCGATGCTGCTAAAGAATGCGGTGCAGACATCAAATTGACTGATTTCGTATTCTTCAAACTGGGCGATGGTTTGCAGAAAAAAGAAGAAGATTTTGCTGCGGAAGTTGCTGCTCAGCTGGGCAAATAATTTAAGCTTTAAAATCATTATAAAAAGTTCCGTTCGGTGTGAGCGGAACTTTTTTTATACATCTTCGGTTAAAATATGAATTTTGCTCTGACCGGGGAATCTTTTGTAAATGAAAAAAATTTGCAGTCCTTTTAGAAAAATACAAAAATGATGCCGGCAAAAATAGATTTTATACCTGTGCTGCAAAAAGAGCTGTAGGGTTCTTTTTATCAATTTTTTAATCTTATTTATTGTTAATATATAAAAATTCACTAATTGATATATAAAAAACAATAAAAAGTCAATAATAAAACTTTAGTATATATACCTAAATATTTTCCCGCTGAAAATGAGTTAAAATAAGGTCGTTTTTTTATACACTTCGGGCTATTCCAATGTTCTGATTTTGCATATTTTATAAAATTATCTTTACTTTCGGGTTATCTTTAGCTAAAATTATAATTGGATAGGCAATAGTCTGTCTGGGGTGTCGTAGCCTCTTGTAGTACGTCTGATTAGGACGTTAAATTGTTGTACCTTCTAGCGAAAGCTGGAAGGTAGCAAAATATGCTATATTCGCAATAGCTAATATGCTACACTATTTTACTACAGTAGTTACGAACTTCCAGCCATCTTGCCGATGGCTTTTTTGTTACATGAAAAATAATGAAAGGAAGTTACGATGAAACAAAATCAATTTGGCAGAAGCATGATTGAGATGCTCGGCGTTTTAGCAATTATTGGTGTATTATCAGTTGGTGGAATCGCCGGATATTCCAAAGCAATGGAAAAGTGGAAAGTAAACAAGCTTATTCAAGAATACAATGATTTGATTTTTAATTTATTGGAATATAGAGCAGATATACAGAAAAGCATGACTAAAGAAGTGGACTTAACAGATTTTATTACATCGGCAAATATAAAACCGAATACATGGAATATATTGAATACCAAATTTTTTGAAGATAGCTATGGTAATTGGGTAAATATCAGGTATCGTCCGGCGGGAACATATAATTATGACCTTTGGGATAGTGAGGGGTATATAATTGATTTAGTTTTAGGCACGTTATCGGCTAATAATGAGGGGGATTATTTTTCAAATAATTTTAATCAAAATATATGTTTTGAAGTGTTTAATAATATTATAAAACCGCTGCATAATACTATAAATGGCGTTACAATTATAGGCGGTGCCGGCAAGTTGTTTATGGGGGATAACTTTTGCAGCGGCGTTAATTGCATAAATGATTTGCCGATAGCTCTGATGAAAGAAGTTTGTGCTTCATGTGATTTATCAAAGCGCTGTAATCTAACAATTATATTTTAACCAAAAAACTCCCCTGCATTTTTCGGTGCAGGGGAGGGTGCTGATATAACTGAATAAAAAATTACTCTTGGTTATAAGCTTTAGCTTGCTTTTTAGCTTCTTCAGAAGTTCTGGCAATGTTAATCAGAATAGTCTGAGAAACTTCAGGGTGCAGGTTCAGTTTTACTTGGTAAATACCCAAATCTTTAATAGGTTTTTCCAAATAAACATAACGGCGAGCAACATCAAAGCCGGCATCTTTAATAGCAGCGGCAATGTCGCGGATGGTTACAGAACCATACAGCTGACCGGTTTCAGCAGCTTGACGAATCAAAACAGCGTTAAAGCCGTTCAAAGATTCAGCCAATTTAGAAGCTGTTTCAAACAATTCTTGGTTGTGAGCTTCTAAAGCTGCTTTTTGAGCTTCAAAATAAGCCATGTTGGCATCTGTTGCGCGCAGGGCTTTGCCTTGAGGCAACAAATAGTTACGGGCATAACCGTTTTTAACGTTTACTTTATCGCCCATTCTGCCTAATTTTTCAACGTGTTCTAGTAAAATTACTTCCATCATATCCTCCTACATAGCAACATATGGTAACAAAGCAATATAACGGGCGCGTTTGATGGCGCGGGCTAATTCTCTTTGTTTTTTAGCAGAAACAGAAGTGATGCGTGAAGGAATAATTTTACCTTTTTCTGAAACGTAGCGAGACAGAAGTTTTACATCTTTATAGTCAATTCTCAGAGCGTTTTCGCCGGAGAACGGGCAAGTTTTTCTTTTGAAAAATGTTTGTTTAGCCATTGTTATAAACTCCTTATGCTTCTGCAACAGCAGCATCTTCTTCTTCAGCTGCATCGTTGTTGAAATCTTCTACTTTGACAGTCATATAACGAATAATATCTTCGTTAAGTCTAACCAGTCTTTCATATTCGGCAACAGCTTTTGCCGGAGCAACAATGTTTAACAAAACATAATAACCTTTACGGTTTTTCTTGATGCGGTAAGCGAGGTTTTTCAAGCCCCAGTTATCTACTTTTACAACTTCTCCGCCTTCTTTTTTAATCACTTCGCTCAAGTCTGAAACGAGAGTGTTAATCTGAGAAGCGCCGAGATCCTGACGAGCGATTAAAACGCTTTCATAATTTGCCATATTTTAATATCTCCTTATGGATTACTCAACAAATGACCCTTGGCTGGGTCGGTTAATGTATAGCCGAATCATCAAAAATCCGGCAAGGGACGCTTGCTAATATACACAAAATGCCTGTAAATGCAAGGATTTTTTTGTAAATTTGCGGCAATTTGAAAACTAAAAACAGAAAACGAACGATTGAGAATAAAAAAAGAATCGTGTATTTCATAAAAAAACAACAAATAGAAAAGGAAATACACGA
>CAVKTH010000071.1:0-9009 GCA_963659495.1 Bacteroidaceae bacterium
TTGCAGAGAGAGAGAGAGACCTTTGCTTAGCTTATTTTTCATCTTTCTTTCCTCTTAAATTAGTTATTTTACAAAAATATCCTATAACATGCAGACAATATCTGTCAACCGGAAAAGCCAAAGTATGTTATTCCAAAATAGAAATGTTACATTTTTTGCGGTAACAAAAGCAAAGAAAACCACTTGACAAAAAAGCCAAAAATTACTATACTAAAAATATAATTTAATTATTAAATTTTATCAGTATGCGTATTTTTAATTTTAATATTTCAGTTTGCCGGATAAAGCTGTTTGTGTTGTATGGAACAGTTTTGTCGTGTTTGTTTTATTTTTGCTCTTCGGTTTGGGATTTCAAAACTTATGTTTTGGGAATTTGGAGCCTGATTGCCTTGGCTGTATCAGCTGCTGCAATATGGCTGTTCAAACGGAGCATGAATAGAAAGAATGTAGGCAGGCTGCGTTTTTTGAACGATTTAGGTTTTGTCTGTGTTAATCTTTTGCTACTGGATGAGTATCTTGGATTAGCTTTCAGGATAATGTATTCAGATGACAGTTTAGGTTATGCAGCAAAGGGCAGCGCGGTTCTGATTGTCGGATTTATGTTTTTAGGCATTGCCTATTTAATGACACATCGTGAATTTATGAAAAAGGTTTGGAATTAAATCCAAGCCTTTTTTGATTATTTACTAGAGCAGTTTTAAAAACAAAAAAAGGTCGGTAATTTAATTACTGACCTTTGAACTGGTGGGCGCTGAGACACCGGCTTGAGACAGAAAAATATCCTTTAATGGATATTTTTCAACGAAAGGTGCAGCATTCATAAATTGCCAGCCAAACTGGCTTTGAGCGCAGCAATTTATAGTGAATGCAAACGAACTCCCGAGGGAGTTTGAGACAACGGTGTTAAAAAATAAAAAAAATCAGTAATTTAATTACTGACTTTTGAACTGGTGGGCGCTGAGAGGCTCGAACTCCCGACCCTCTCGGTGTAAACGAGATGCTCTTCCAGCTGAGCTAAGCGCCCATCTCATCAACAAAAATGTTTATACACGCTAAAAAATAAAAAAGCAAGCACTTTTTTAAGTTTTTTTGATTTTTTTACTAACGATATTATTAACTATTTGTTATATCTTAAAAATTACAGCAGATATTTTTGAGCTTAAACCTACATTTTTCTTAAAAAAATACTATTTTACCTCTTTACATTTAAAATTTGTGCGTTATAACACACGCGTATTTAAAAAGTGATGATATATAAAAAAGAGGTAAAAAGATGACTAATGATTTAACAACCGGCAACCCGCTGACTTTAATTATAAAATTTGCAATTCCGCTCTTATTGGGCAACATCTTTTTACAAATATATCAAATTTCGGACATGGTAATTGTGGGACGCCTGCTCGGAACAGAAACTTTGGCCGCGGTCGGCAGTTCGGCGCCTATATATATGGTGTTTTTAATGATAGCTTTCGGCTTTACCGGCGGTTTGACTGTAGTTACGGCGCAGCGGTTCGGCGCGCATGATGATGACGGAGTGCAGTATTCAGTATTTCATAGTTTGGCGGCGGCTTTGGTTTTGAGCGTCATCATGACTTTAGCTTTAATTTTCAGCCTAAAACCTTTGCTGCACCTGATGAACGTTCCGGCAGAAATTTTTGACGATGCCTATAAATTTATGTTTGTTTTATCTTTAAGTGCTGTAATGATTGTTACGTTTAATCTGCTTTCCGGTTTTATCCGCGCGCTGGGAGACAGCAAAACTCCGCTCTATTTTTTGGTGTTTTCATCGCTGATTAACATTGTTTTGAACTTTGTGTTTATCAATAATTTTAAGTGGGGCGTTGTCGGCTCGGCAATGGGGACGATTGTTGCTAACACGGTTTCGGTTGTTTTGTGCTACATTTATATGTGGAAAAAATTTCCGCTGCTGCGTCTGAACCGCCGTTTTATGAAATTCAGCTGGCCGATTATGCGCGACCACCTGAATATTGCCGTGCCGATGGCTTTGCAATTCTCTATTTTGTCTTTCAGTATTCTGATTGTGCAGGGCGTCTGCAATTCTTTCGGTCCGTCGGTTATCGCCGCTTTCGCCGCCGCTCTGCGTATTGAGCAAGTGGCAACCCAGCCGCTAATGGCTATCGGTTTGGCTATGGCAACATTTTCGGCGCAAAACTGGGGCGCCAATCTGCTCTCACGCATCCGCCGCGGAGCAAAATACGCCTTTTTAATTTCTACCGGATTGAGCATTTTCGGCTTTGTCTTAATGCGTGAAGTCGGCGAAAATATGATTGGTATTTTTGTTAATGACGGCAACAGCGACATCTTGCGAATCGGCAAAGAATATCTGGTTATCAGCACCCAGTTTTACTTTTTCTTAGGCTTGATTTTTGTATTCCGCAACACCGTGCAGGGTATGGGCAAGCCGATTGTGCCGTTTATTTCCAGCCTTATAGAGCTTTCCACCCGTATTTTTGCGGCGATTTATTTGGCAAAGGTTATGGGTTACACCGGTATTTTTTATGCCAGCGCCATTTCTTGGACGGCAGCCGGCTTATTCGTAACCGCAGGCTACTTCTTTTATATTAACAAATTCAGCAAAGACACGATGCGCTGGAAAATGGGCGCCATTAAACAGCACCTGCGCGAAACCGGTCCGGTTGACTAAATCAGCTGTTCCAGCAATTTTAGTGCTGCGGCTTTGCCGGAAGCTACAGCTTCAACCGCGGTAGAGCCTCCGCTGACGCAGTCTCCGGCATAGACAATCCGCGGATTGTTCAGCTTTTCTTCTTTGCAGCTGCTGCCCAGCGCCAAAATAATCAGCGAAAAATCCGGACGCGCGGTTTCAGTATTCGGAATGTCTTCCAGCTTTCCGGCTGAATTGAAGCGGGTTTTAACGGTATAAGCGGTTAATGAATTGCTATCTTGCTGCACTTTGCTGACGCGGGTCATGGTTGTGATGTTAATTTCATTATCAATCAGCTCCGCATAATCATCAAGCCCCATGCGCATATCGCTGAGACGGCGGCGTACAAACATTTCTGCCGTTCCGCCCAAACGCTTGGCCGTTAAAGCGCAGTCAAGCGCCACTTCTCCGCCGCCGATAACCGCCGCATTGCCGCATGTTTGATATTTTTGCGGATTGCTAAGATAGTCAATATAAGAAACGCACAGATTTTCGCCCTCTATGTCAAGCCGGCGGGCAGTCTGTTCGCCGACAGCCGCAATAATGCCGTCAAATCCTTGCCGCAATAAGTCCGCATAGCCGGCTGCGGCGGTGTTAAGTCTTATTTTAAAACGCGGATGCTCGGCAAATTTCTGCCAATCGGCGGCAATAACTTCCCGCGGCAGGCGCTCTTCCGGAATCAAGTTTAACGCGCCGCCGATTTTATCGCTTTTTTCAAACATCGTCACGCTGCAGCCTTGTCCCAATAATACGGCAGCTGCTCCGATTCCTGCCGGTCCCGAACCGATAATGGCTATTTTTTTGCCGCTGCTGTTAGCCGAATCTATTTTAAATTCATGTTCTGAGCGGGCTTTTTGCATAATCGCCGCCTGCACCGCCGGAATTTTTATGGCTTTATCCAAATTTGCCCGGATGCAGGCTTTTTGACAGAATTTATCCGGACAAATCAGCCCGCAGCTTTGCGCCAAAGGATTCTGACGCTCAATCAGCTCCGCGGCTTTCTGCCATTCTCCGACTTTGGCGGCGGCAATAAAATCGCAGGGCGAGCAATGCACAGGGCAGGCTTTCATACAAGGTTTGGCTGCGCAATGCAGGCATTTTTCCAATTCGGTTTTTAACTGAGCCGGTTTTAAAGAGCGTTTTGTCATTTGCAATCCTTTCTGTTGAGCCTATTTAAGCACAGAAAAGAGTAAAAAAACACCTAATATTTTGGTTTTTCAGATTGTATTTAAGAAAAAAGTCTGTATGATATATTCAGAAAAGTCAAATAATGGAATATAATTAAGAAAAATGAAAGATTGGCTCAAAAATTTATTAAAATCTGAAACAGGCGAAGCCATTATCGGAAATATGGCTTATTTTTATCTGAAGTTTGTGGGGCTGACAACACGCTGGCAGGTCAGCGGCGTTAAAGAAACCTATGAACTGCTGGATAAATACGGCAGCATGATTGTTATCGGCTGGCATGGCAGAACTTTGGAAATGCCGTATTTCTGGAACAAATCACGCACATTGAACGCCTTGGTTTCTCCGCACCGCGACGGCCGGCTGATTGTCAACATTCTTAAAAAATTCGGTATCGGCAATATCAGCGGCTCATCTAATAAAAATTCCAGCGAAGCCGCGTTGGAGCTGATGCGCAACCTGCAGCAAAACAACAGTATCGCCATTATTCCGGACGGTCCGCGCGGTCCGGGGATGAAGCTGACAATGAGTCCGCTGTTTTACGCCCAGAAATCCGGCAAGCCGATTATCGGCATAACCTACAGCATTGCCCGCTCTAAAGTTATTGAAAAAAGCTGGGACAGAATGCTGGTGCCGCTGCCGTTTCAGCGCGGAATGTACAGCATAACGGAGCCGTTTTTTATTCCGGCCGAGGCAAACAGCGAAGAGCTGGAAAAGTATCGCCTGCAGATTGAAACAACCCTTAACGAGCTGACCTGGAAGCTTGACCGCGAAATGGGTATTCCGTATATTCCTCAGGGAACAGTTGCTAAAAAAAGCCGCAAGCAAATGCTGGCAGAACAAAATCAAACAAAAGGAAAATAAATGTTTATCGGAATTTATAACACCTTAGTCCGCACTCTTTACCCGATGGTTATCCGCCGCTATATTGAAAAACGCAAAAAAATGGGCAAAGAAGATGTTAAGCGTTTTAATGAAAGAGTAGGGCGCCCGACCAAACCGCGTCCCGACGGACGTCTGATATGGCTGCACGGAGCTTCCGTCGGCGAATCCATTTCTATGCTTCCGCTGATTAACCGTCTGCTGGAAATCTATCCGGATGCGCATGTTATGGTTACAACCGGCACCACAACCTCGGCCGAAGTTATGGCCAAGCGCTTACCGGAACGGGCTTTCCACCAATATTTGCCGATAGATAATCCGGTATTTGCCGCCCGCTTTGTCCGCCATTGGCAGCCGACTATTGCGCTTTGGTTTGAATCGGAATTTTGGCCGGCCATGCTTTCTACCATTAAACGCCGCAATATTCCCCTGATTCTGATAAACGGACGTATTTCTAACAAGTCTTTTAAACGCTGGCAGCAGTTTGACTTTGTTATTAAAGAAATTCTGGATTGCTTTACCGCATGCTTGGGGCAATCCGAAGAAGACGCTTACCGCCTGCGCGCTTTGGGTGCAAAAGACGCCATGTGCTTAGGCAATTTGAAATATGCAGGCCTGCCGATTCCCGTAGACGAAGAAAAGAAAAAAGAAATTCAAGATGAAATCGGCAGCCGTCCGGTTTGGCTGGTCAGTTCCACTCATAGCGATGAAGAATCCAAAATCGGGCGCTATCTTAAGGAATTAAGTGCCAAACATGAGGGCTTGCTGACGATTATTGCTCCGCGCCACCCGACCCGCGGCGTAGAAATTCAAAATATTCTGCGTGAAAAATATCAGCTGAAAACGGCGCTGCGTTCGGCAAATGAAAAAATCACGCCGGAAACCGAAGTTTATATCGCCGACACTATCGGCGAGATGGGAATTTGGTATGAGCTTTGCCCGATTGTCTTTATCGGCGGTTCGCTGATTCCGCACGGCGGACAGAACTTTATGGAACCGTCGCGCTGCCGCGATGCCGTGATTGTCGGACCGCACATGCACAACTTTACTGACGCCATGAACCGCGCCAAACGCGCTGACGGCATTATTCAGGTAGATGAAACGGTTGATTTGATAGATATGGTTGACCAGCTTTTGAGCAATAAAGAACTTTTGGAGGCTAAACGCAGCCTGGCTTATAACTGGGCAACCAGCGAAGCCAAAGTTCTGGACGGCATCGCCGAAAAAATTCAAGGATATATGGAAAATGAAAACACCTAAATACTGGCAGTCCAATTCTCTTATTTCCAAATTATTATACCCTGTAGGCTTGCTGTACGGCTCGCTGACACAGGCGCGGTTAAAGCTGGTTAAGCCGCAAAAGGCCGCGGTTCCGGTTATCTGCGTCGGCAATATTACCGCCGGAGGCACCGGAAAAACACCGGTTTCTATTTCTATCGCCAAGCTTTTGGGCATAGAGCTGTATCATCCTTATTTTGTAACCCGCGGCTATGGCGGACGGCTGCAAAATGTGATTGTAAACAATAAAAAACATTCCGCCGCCGAAGTCGGCGACGAGCCTCTGCTGCTTTCTCAGCAGGCTCCGGTAGTTGTCAATGCCGACAGATACGCCGGTGCGGAATTAGCCATAAAAAACGGCGCCGATGCGGTTATTATGGATGATGGCTTTCAAAACCCGATACTTTATAAAGATTTGTCATTTTTGGTTTTTGACGGAACTTACGGTATCGGCAACGGCAAAATTATTCCGGCCGGTCCGCTGCGTGAAACGTTTGCCGACGGCATTAAGCGCGCCGACGCTTTAATTATTTTAGGCAAAGATAAGCATAATTTAGCCGAAAAAAGCGGATTGCCTGTCTTTTTCGGACATACCGAAGCGGTGCAGACCTGCAATATAGAAAATCCGAATGTTGTGGCATTTGCCGGTATCGGACATCCGCAGAAATTTTATCATACGCTCAGCCAGCAAGGCTTTAATGTGCTTAAAACTATAGACTTTCCGGACCATCATTTTTATAGCCGCAGCGAGCTTGAAAATATTATAAGCGAAGCTAAATCGCTGAATGCCGCTGTTTATACCACCAGCAAAGATTATGTCAAAATTCCGCATTTGCTGCAAAAGGAAATTCAGGTGCTGGAAATTGCCGTGGTTTGGGATAATCCGGAAGAGCTGGTGCAGTTTATTCAGAAAAAAATCAGTCCCAATACTTGACAAAAAAAGTGTTTTATGAAACAATAAAAGTCTGAGAAGTATTTTTATTGTTGCATTTTTAATTCTTTATAATTATGAACAAGGACATTTTAAAGCAAACTCTGCTTTCCAGAAGTTTGTTATGGCAAGACATTTTTTTAACAATGTTTTTGCGCAATCACGGTTTGTTGGAATCAGACTTAAACGAAAAGTCCTATGATGTGACAATTTGTTTTAAGCTGTGCCACAATGAAGATGATTATGAAAATCTCTGGGCTTTGGTTAAGTATGTTGACGAAAATCTTGATGATTTGAAAATCGGAATTGACACTTTTTATGTTTTCAAATCTGCGGCATGGCAATATGATTTTGTAGACTGCGTATCAAGACTCTGCAATATAAACATTATCCAAAGCTTGTCTGCGCAGTCGGTTATTATTGCCTATTGCTGGATGCTGCTGCTTCCGACCGAAGCCATAATACAACTGCTGGAAATGCTGGATAATCGGCATAAGAAGATTATTTCATCTTTGGCAAACAAGGAAAGCAAGCTGAAACGCAATTTTCTGCTGACTTTGGAATGCAGTTACGAGCAGCGTCTGTACGGCAGCATAGATTCATTTACTTTCCGCGAGATTATAGATGAATATGTGCAAAAAGTCGGGGTGGAAAACCTTATTAAGGCGTTAAATTCCGCTCAAACGGCCGAAACTAAGCTTTCTGACAATGAAATAGACTGTCAGTCATTTGCTTATTATTCGCCGTTTTATGATGATGAAATATGCTTGAGCCGCAACATGGTTCCGCAGGGATGTCTGTTCCAGCGGGTGTATGAGTATTTGTCACGGATTTCCAGATTTTGGCAATTTGAAAGACAGCAAATCATAGAAGATGAAGACTATGAAGCTCTGGCAGAAACAGCTGTTTATGTTGACGCTCAGGAAATGTGCCTTATAGATGTGCATATGGATGACAATTTTTATGCAAACGTCTATATTAAGCGCAGGTCGCCGAATGATATGTTCAGCCATTATCCTGATTTTGTAATCAGCCAAGGCAGCTTTTTGTATACGGTGGAATTTGTGGATGACTTTAACATAACGCCGTTTACGCAAGCATTTGTCAAACAGCTGCTGCAATCTAAAAAAGAACTGCAGGAGGTGCTTAACAAGCTGGAACACCTTTCTCCGGAACCGTCTAAAGAGCGTAAAGGCTATCTGCAGAAGCGTGATTCGCTGAGCCGGTATATTTATGCTTGTTATGACAATCTTCCGCTTTAATCTAAGCAAAAATCCCTCGCAGCTCAAAACTGCCGGGGATTTTTTTACGGTTTAATTTCAAAAATAAACGACTAAAAAGCAGCCGCTTCCTTCTTTAATGCTGCAATATCCGCAGGCTTTATGAATATCCGAAACCGTCATATCACGCAGGCATAGTCTGCCGTTACTGCACCTTGTGTCGCCATAATACATATATTGCTGATTAACGCCTTTCATATCATAAAAATGTATTCGGGTCATATAAGCATGCAGAGGTTGAAAAACATTTTGGAAAAAAGCCTCGCAGGTTTTTGTATTTAATTCAGCATTTCTAAAACCTAAATTAAATACAAATTCTTTGTTTCTGGTTATAATATCAACGTTGTTTCCATAGTCATCATGAAAAGAAAGATTATTGGAACCCAGCGTCCATGAAGCCGGAATCAGATTTAAGGCGGTGACAATATTTGTTAAAAACTTATCTTCCGGACCGGATAATCTCAAACTGTCGCCGTGTTCTATCAGTCCTTGAAATAAGTAGGAGTATTGCTCTGTTACTTTATTTAATTTAAACTTTTCCATAGCCTTAGAATATCCAGCAATTCCGGCAACTGATAGAATGGCTATTATAGCTAAAACGCCGAGCATTTCTATCATAGACCGACCAAAGGAATTTGCGCCTCTAGCACCTGTCATACTAGGTCGTAACGCACAGTCTGTACCTAGGATATTGTCGCACCAAGGGCGGTGCAATCCCTCGCCCCGAGAGGGAGAGGGTGAGGCGCAAGCCTCGGGTGAGGGGTACTTAA
>CAVKTH010000072.1:0-9000 GCA_963659495.1 Bacteroidaceae bacterium
AAAAAACATCGCAAATATAAAAAGTTATTGCAATTCTTAACGACCTCTGCTACATTACTAAAAACAGCCTAAAAACTGTCCCTTTTAAACGGTCGTTTTTTTTACACACTTTTGACTATTACAACATTTTGATTTTACAGTTGGCTTATGGAATGCATCTGGTTCAGCAGTTTAAATAAAATCAGATAAAATCTTCTTGCTTTTAGTCAATAAGTGTGTTACACATTAGCCGAAATTGAGTTGGTTTTTATGTATGAGCGCTTGGCGCCACCGTAGTAAAAGCCTTGTATTTATCCGCTTTGCCCATCAAAGCACTAGAGAAAATGAAAGGAATTACATCATGAGACATGGTGATGGACACAGAAAATTCAGTATGCCGAAAAGCCAAAGAAGAGCTTTGTTCTCTAACTTGACAAGTTCTTTGCTGGAACACGAACAAATTACAATTACTTTGACTAGAGCCAAAGAATTGAGAACTTTTGCCGACAATATGATTACTTTTGCTAAAAAAGGCGATTTAAACAGCCGCCGTATTGCCGCTGGTTTCTTGCGCAATAATGAAGTAGTTTCTAAACTGTTCTCTACTTTGGCAGAACGTTATAAAGAACGCAACGGCGGTTACACCCGCGTATTGAAAGCCGGTTTCCGTTACGGCGACTGCGCTCCGATGGCAATCATTGAATTGGTTGACCGCGATGTAAACGCTAAAGGCGCTAAAGATTTGGCTCGCGTTGCTGCAGAAAAAGCTGCTGCCGCTGAAGCTGAAAAAGCTGAAAACGCCGCTTCTGCCGAATAAGATTCAGTAGATACAAATTAAAAAACGGGGCAATTTGCTCCGTTTTTTTGTATGCACCTTAAAGGTTTTATTTTTTCAGCGGCAGACGCAGATTAAATTCCGTACCCTTACCGACTTTGCTTTTTACGCTGATGCGTCCGTGCATTTTTTCTACCAGACTGATGACAATCGCCAGTCCCAAACCGGAGCTTCTGGCGTTATCGTTTGCCGAATAAAACGGCTCAAATATATGCTTAAGCTTGTCTTCGCTGATGCCGATTCCCGTATCGCGCACCGAGAGGCAGATGTTTTTACTTTTCAGATGGGCGCCTAAAAACAGCTCGCCGCCGTCCGGCATGGCTTTTATGGCGTTTTGCGACAGGTTCAATATAATCATTTTGAAATCCGCCTCATTGCCGGTTAAAATCAAATTTTTCTCCAGCTGCGTTTTTATGGAAATCCCGTGCCGCTTAGCGTCATAATCAATCATCAGCAGCATATCTTTCACCGCGTCTTCAATATTGATTTCGGCGTCGTCATTGTCAGAATAGCGCGCCAAGCGCAGCAGGCGCTCCGGCGTTTTAATGGTTTCCACCAGCTGATTATACGCCATTTGCAGATATTTTTTCTGCCCCTCCCTGTCGCTGTCATTGTCATAACCGGCTAAAATCCCCTCAAAAATCATCCGAATCGCCCCGAGATTGTTTTTCATTTCATGCGCGATAGAAGTGGAAAGAAAGGCTAAAGACGAAACTTTCTGCTGATGCGAAAAACGCACGTCATTGCTCAAATCATGAAAAGCTTCCACAATGTAAACATCGTTAAAACTCTGCCCCCAGCGCAGGCGGGTAGCGTTGAGATAAAGCGGAACTTTGCCGACTTCGTGAATGGTGTGGAAATCTTCCGAGTTTTTGCCCGTGCTGTGCAGCAGCTCCCGCACCGGACAGGCGTATTGCCGCTGCGGACAGCCGTCGCAGTTATGATTATAGGCGTGATAGCACTTTTGCCCGACGCAGGATTTTTTCAGCTTCAGCATACTATGAAAAGCGCTGTTTGCCATAATAACATTATAGTCGCGGTCAATCACGCGGATGCCGTCCGGAATAGCGTCTATCAGCTTTTGCAAAAAGTTTTCGCGCGACTTTATCTCTTCTATATTAAATTCCGTATTATCCAGCATTTTATTAAATGTTGAATATAAAATATCAAATTCATCCTGAAACCGCCCTTTTTCGGTAGGAATCCGGCTGGAGAAAATACCCAGCGAAACTTTGCGGCTGATTTCAATCAATTTTTCAATCGGGCGGATAACCCAGTAGTCCAGCATAAAAAACAGCAAAAAGATAAACAGCACCACAATAAACAAGCTGACGCCTAAAATCTGCGAGCCGATTTTCAGAGCCTCTTTGTTGTTGTTGTAATTTTTTTGCAGCTCGGCGTTCAGCTGCTGCTCTTTAGACAATTCCCGCTGCGTTAAATCAATGCCCTGCGAGGCCGTAGCCGGACGGTAGCTCGGCATAAGATGCGGATTTTTATCATAAATTTCCGCCAGCTGCTTCTGCAGAGAAATATTGTCATACAGCAAATCCACCACATATTGGTTGCGCAAAAACAAAGAATTTTGCCGGTCTTGCAGATTGCGGGCGTAAAAGTTGATAAAAATAACCAAAAACAGGCAGGTTATCACAAATAAAAAGGCTAAAATGCTATATAAAATTTTTTTGTTCAGGCTGATAAACATGGGCTAGCTCATTTGTCGGATAAATTCATTTTCATCGGCAATCTGCAGATACGGATTGCAAAGTTTTTCCAAACCTAAGGTGTTGCCGACCGGCGGAATATTGTTCTGCCGGCAGGATTCTAAAAATTGCAGATATTGCTGAACTGCCGGTTCGTTCTGCCGCGCCGCCAATAAACTATAGGAAGCGCGGGTATATTCATGCCCCGGATAAAAGCGGACATCGTCCGGCAGGGCTTTGATTTTTTGCAGGCTCTGCCACATCTGCCGCGGCGTCCCCTCAAACAAGCCGCCGATACATAAATTAAACAGCACATCGCCGGTAAACAGAGCCTTGTCTTGGGCAAAATACCACAGCAGATGCCCGCCGGTGTGACCTTGGGCTAAAATTACCTGCACCTGCGTGCTGCCGAGCGCAAAAGTTTCGCCGTCCCGCAAAGCTATATCCAGACCGGCAATTTTTTCTGCCTCGTAAGCCGAACCCACCACCTTGGCGCCGAAAATATTTTTCATCGCCGCATTGGCGTTGGTGTGATCTTCATGATGATGAGTCGTAAAAACATATTGCGGCGCAACAGCATGAGCGCGGCAAAAATCGGCGACCGCCTTTTCTTCGGCAGCGTCAACTATTGCAGAAACGCCGGTATCGCCGTCCGTCAGCAAATAGGCGTAGTTGTCCATAAATCCGGCGTTGCATAAAATCGGGAAAATTTTCAGGCTCATTTTATATCCTCCAGCTGCGGCTTATAGTCGGCGTTTTGCAGTTTATAATAAGAAAAAGTATAGTCTATCATTCCGGCAATATTCTTCAGATTATTGTCAAGCATCATGGTTGCCGCCACCTGCGGTCCGTAAAGCGGGCGTCCCATTTTGCGGGAATTGGTGCGGGAAGCGCGCAGATAATTGTAGTTAATGCTGGAATTTATTTTTAAGATATGGTCGGCAATTCCCTCGGCTAAATTGCTGTAAATTTTATAGCGATAGTCGGCGTCGGGGTCGTCTAAAGGCTCCAGCCCCTGTTTTTCATACCAAATTTCCTGCAGATACAGCGAATTTGCCTGCAGAGCCAGCCGCGATGTTCCCCAGTTGCTGTAGATTCCGGCTGTGGCAGCCAGCAGCGACGGCGGCACGGCATCGGCTTTTTCCAGCAGCAATTTAAGCTGCACGGCAATTCTTTCAGCCCCTTTTAGACGGGTAAACGCATCATATTTTTGCGCCAATTCCTCCAATTTTTTCTGCTCCGCCGCCGTAAGCTGCTGACCGGATTTTGTTTTTTGCCGCATATCTTCAAGCCAAGAGCGTTCTTTCAGCACATTTTCATTTGCCTGCAAAATCAGCGGCAGCAGAATTTTGATAAAAACCCGATGCTTATCGTCGCTTTCCGGAATTTCCGCCCAATCGGTCGGCAGACGTAAAAAATAAATACGCGGAAAACGGCTGTTTATTTCTGAAAAACCATCATACTTATATTGCCGGAACAGCTCTTCCGTTTCTTGATAAGTCGCCGATTTTACCAGCAAAGCGCCGTTTTTCTTTTGCGTAATCAGACGAGCGTCGGCAAAGAACGGCGCCAAGCCCAAAAGCAAAAAGAAAAGCAAGCGTAATATCATTTTATTCCTTTATTTTGATGCTGCCCAGCTGCGGAACATAGCGCCTAAAGCAGCCGGCAATCACATTGTTAAGCGTGTTCTGAGCATAAGGGCAGCCGGCGCAATGTCCGGTAAACTGCAGCAGCAGCTCATTATTTTTATACGAGATAATTTTTATATCGCCCTTGTCGCGGTTCAGCGTCGGGCGGATAAACGCATCGGCCAAGGCTTCCAGAAAATCTAAATCTGCGGCAGGCTGCCCAAAATCCAAAGGCTGCGGCGCAGCCGACAGATAGTCGTCCAATTCTGCCAAAACCAAGGCTTTCACATCTTCTTTATGTGCCGAATCCGCATATTTTAGGCTCAGCAGAACGTCGCTGACTAAGCAGCTCTCCAATTCCGGCAGTTCTGCCAGCGCGCGGATAAGCGGCAGATTTTCCGGCAGCGGCTTAGCAAACAGCTTTGCCGAATTTTGGCGGCACAGCGGCTGCGGCGGATAAAAATTTATAATATTTTTGGGTGCTAAATCTTCTATTTTTATGAGCATGATTTTCCTATTTTATCTTTAATTTGAGTTGCCGCAACCAAAGCCCGCTCTAAATAATAGTTTTGCACCAGCAGGTGATTGGCGCCGAAAATTCCGCCGAGCTTGCCGTTGCGCACATACAAAGGCTTAAATTCGGCAGCTTTCTGCAATGATGAAAGCAGATATGTCCACTCATTATAAACATCATACTGCACAATCAGCTTTTTAAAATCAAACCCCATAGCCAAAGCTATTTGCCACGAAGCAAAAGCATAGCCGCGGGTCACATAAAAAACATCATCGGCTTTGGTGTCTAAAAGCGCTGAGGAATGCTCTATTATCTGACTGTCGTTTTTTTGAATCAGCCGCCGCAGCGCGCCGGAAAGGCGTGTCAGATAAGTTTCAAAATCTGCCTGATACAATATAAAATTTTCATCATTATATTTCAGCAGCTCAATACGGGCTTTGCGGTACTGCGCGTTTGCCGACGGCGCCAAGCCGACTTTTCCCTTTTTAGCCGTAAGCCAGATATACGGCGAATAGCGCAAAAGCTCCTCGGCTTTTTTAATATGCTTCTGCTGCTCCGGCGTTTTATTCACAAAATTCCGCATAGTGCCGGCGCCGTCGCGCACCGCCGTTATTATACCGATTTGAAAGTTAGGCATATTGTCAAGCACATAGGCCGGAAAAGCCGCCGGCAGGTTCGGCGTCCACATTTTTTTATCTATTTCCCGATTTATTAAAAAGGCCAAAGTGCCGATAACTTCCGATTTATTGCGGCTGACTTTGGGCAGCGGATAGGTGTGGGTCACATTCATATTTTCTACAAACAGGCTGCCTAAGCCGTAATAAACCAGCAAAAAACCGCAGACGCTGCGTAAAAACACCTTGCGGGAAGATGAGATTTTTTTACTGATTTTCTTAACGCCGCGCCAAACTTTTTTCAGCTTAAAAGTTTTAATGTTTATCCAAAGAATCTGAAAGCGTTCGCGGTAATTTTCATGGCGAAGATAATCCCAGGTTTGCAAGGAAACATTTTTTATCTGCCCCCAAGCATTTTTTGCCAAGACCAATCCCTGTTTAAAACTTTTTTTAGCTAATTCTAAAAAACGGGCTTTACTTATCATTTTTTTCTCCTGACAAGACGCAGAATATCGCCGAAATCTATCACTTTAAATATTTTAGCCGAAATCAGGAAAAATGCAAGCGCAAAGATTCCCAAACCGCTGAGCCAAAACAGCAGCAGCCATTTTGAACCGTATATCCAGTCCGGAGAAAAATCATTCAGCATAACGCGGCAGCCGTAAACCGCTGCGCCGGTCAAGAACGAAACCAGAATAATCCGGCAGATTTTTCCGGTCAGCTGACGCGAAAACTGCCAATAGCCGCGTTTTTTCAGACCGATGACATACTGCAGCAGCGACACAAACGCCGCAATGGTTGTGGCGCAGGCAATGCCGATATGTCCGTAAGTGTGCATAAGCAGCAGAATAAACACTAAGTTAGTCATAAAAACAACCGCGCTGTATTTTACCGGAGTAACGGTGTCGCCGCGGGCAAAAAAGTTTGGCATCAGTGCCTTTGTCATTACATAGCAGGGCAGCCCGACCGAATAGGCTATAACCGCATAGGCGGTTTTAACCGCGTCTTCAGGCAAAAACTTGCCGTGCTGAAACAGCAGGCTGACAATCGGCTCAGCCAAAACAATCAGCAAAACCGCAGCCGGAAGCGAAAGCAGCAAGCCATATTCAACAGCTTTATCCTGAGTGCGGCGGGCTTCATCCAATTGCTGCTCTTTGAGGCATTTAGAAAGAATCGGCAGCAAAGCCACGCTGATGGCCGCGCCGATAACCCCCAGCGGCAGCTGCTGCAGGCGGTTGGCATAATAAAGCCATGAAATAGCTCCGGTGCCGACCAGCGAAACTAAAATGGTGTCTACCGCCATGTTTATCTGATAAATTCCGGCGCCAACCACTCCTGGAGCAATGCGCTTAAACAATGTTTTAATCTCCGGATTTTGCAGAATCTTTTTAATATGCAGATAGGGATGAATTTTTATATCCAATCTCCGCAGGAAATAGCGCAGCCAAAAAACTTCCAGCAATCCGGCAGTTGTGATTCCTAAAGCAAAGCCGTGCGCCGGAGTAGGCGTAAACGGCACAAACAAAAAGACCGAAAAAATCATCATCAAATTAAGTATTATCGGAGCTGTGGCCGGTGCAGCGAATTTTTCAAACGAATTTAAGATTCCGCCCTGAAAAGACACTAAAGAAATCAGCAGCAAAAACGGAAAAGTTATACGGCAAAGCTGGGTTGCCAGCTCCATTTTTTCCGGTTCAGAGCGAAACCCCGGAGCCAAAACCTCTACCACCCATGGCATCAGCAGCTCAAAAAACAGCACAAACACGCCGACAAACAGCACCAAAACAGAAATCGCCTGCGCGGCAAAGAAAATAGAGCGTTTTTTGCCCTCCGCCACCAATTTTTGCGAAAACAGCGGTACAAAAGCGCTGGTAAAAGCCCCCTCAGCAAACAAGCTGCGGAACAGGTTCGGAAGCTTGAACGCCACTACAAAGGCATCAGAAACTGCTCCGGCGCCTAAATAGCTGGCCAGCACCATATCACGCAAAAAGCCGGTTACTCGGCTGACTAATGTTAATCCGCCAAAAGTGGCGACAGATTTAAATAACGACATTTTTCACCTTATAAGTAAATATCACATAGCCCTAAAATAGCCTACTTTATCTGGTATGTATAATAAAAAAACAGGTTGATAACAGTAAATTTACTTTAGCGAAAATTGTAGCTCCGGTGCAAAAAGCTTCTGTTTTGTTTATACCTTTTCAGCCCTGCTGCAGAAGAGTTTTTTTTATTAAACTAAAATTGTCTTTACTTTCAAACAAGATTCAGTTAAAATAAACATTGGATAGATGATAGTCTGTCTGGGGTGTGGAAACCTCTTATACGGGCGTCTTTAAGGTTTAGACGTTAATTTGTTATACCTTCTAGCTAAGAGCTGGAAGGTAGCAAAATATGTTATTTGTTGCTAATATGCTACACCATTTCTCGTATAATGGTTTCCAACTTCCAGCCATCTTGCCGATGGCTTTTTTGTTATATGTTTAATAAGAAAGGAAGTTATGATGAAACAAAATCAAATTGGCCGTTCTATGATTGAGATGCTCGGCGTGCTGGCGATTATCGGCGTGCTGAGCGTCGGCGGTATTGCCGGTTATAGCAAGGCGATGGAAATGTATAAAATGGATAAGGCGCTAGACGAATATAATTTTTTAATCCAAGGACTTATGGAACACACTGAGCAGTTAACCAAAATGTCACTAGCAAACCCGCAACAGACTGGTATTACCGATTTTGTAACGGCGGCGAATTTAGTTCCGGCAACATGGAAAAAAGTAACAATTTATGACTTTACAGATTCTGTTGGAAATATGGTGGGAACATTTCTACGCGGAGGACATTGGGCGGTAGAAATTGCTCCAGGCGGGGCTTATCGGCACAATGAATCCGGCGCCCAAGTTAACGAGTCTTTTTCACAGCGAGCCTGTGAATCTATCTTTCGCGACCTAGTGCAGCCCCTGCATTCTCCGATACACCATGCTTTTTTATTTCGCTGGAAACAAGGCAGCATTACATTTTACGGCGATAAAACTTGCTCAGACGGCAAAAAATGCCTGCGTGATTTAACAGTTTCTGAAATAAATCAAACTTGCAAAGCCTGTCAGAAAGACCAAGAACGCTGTTCTATCGGCATGGAATTTGAATAGGTATAATTTACATTTATAACTTTTTTAGAATCGCCGGATGATTCTGATTTTGCAGTTGACTTATGAAGTAAGGCTGGTGTAGAATAAATGCGTAAATTAACTTAAAAATGAGGAAAGAAAGATGAAAAATAAGCAATCCAAAGGTCTCTCTCTCTCTCTCTGCAAATCCTGAACATCTGATTAAAGGCGCTTTTTCTGCCGTTCAGCACGTTTTTACAGGGTTTGGCAGAAAAATTGACACTTTCGGAAATAAACAACACATAAGCAAACCTATAACCTCGCTCTTTACTCTGCCGTCATTGCGAGCAAAGCGAAGCAATCCAGCAACCTCGCCCCTTGAGGGAGAGGTCGGAGCATCGCTCCGGGTGAGGGGTAATAAAAACATAACAACCGGCACTAAGGCAGAGTCCCCAGCACCAGTCATTCTATGCCTTGTGCATAGAATCTTGTTGCAACGAGTCTCTAACCTAGTCAATAAATTAGCCTTATTATTGCATAAGTGCTGGTGTAGCTGGCTTAGTGCTATTTGCAAGTTCTTTAAGTACCCCTCACCCGACGCCAAGGCGTCACCCTCTCCCTCACGGGGC
>CAVKTH010000073.1:0-8789 GCA_963659495.1 Bacteroidaceae bacterium
GATATAAAGACCTAAATACTAAACAAGCTAATATAAAACATATTGATTTTTATATAAAAATAATATATAATAAAAGAAGAAAAGGAACTAAAATGTCTTATGCAATTTCTATGCGCAAAATTTTGCAAGCGCTTTTTTATATTCAAAACCATGCTCCTGCTGCAAACAACAGCAAGCAAACTGTTATGTATTTTTTAAAAATTTTATTCTTTGCAGATCGTTATCATATGCGGCATTATGGATGCTTAGCTTCTGATGATTCTTATTATGCAATGAAAAACGGACCTGTTGCCTCTGCTGCTAAAGACATTATGAATAATAAATTGCCTGAGTGTGCAGCAGTTTCGGACGCAAATTTATTAAAAGACGTTGAAAGTCTTGATGAATATTCTGTTTATATTAAACCCCAGAGTGATGATGAACTTTCAGAAAGTTTTAAAGAAGCTTTGGATTTTTCTATTTCAAATTTTGGAAAGTTCTGCCAATTTGATTTGAGTGATATTTCACATGATTACCCTGAATGGAAAAAATTTGAAAAAAAATTGGGGGTTGATGGCAATCGTTTTTTAATGGATGAAAAAGACTTTTTACTAAACCCTGATACTTTAGAAAAATCTAAAACCAAAGGCTTGCATGACGATGTATTTACCATGGACGAAGATTTTTTAAATGCGTTAAGAGATAAAATTGATTGATTTGCCATTTAAGATGATTCCATTGGACAGATGGAAAGTTTACAAGGCGTTCTTACCCATAGGCAGTGATAAAGAGCATCGCTTAATTATAATGGTAAACGCCGAAACAATGGAATATTTATACATTACTTCAAAAGTAGAAAAAGTAAAACTGCGCGCAAGATATGATGCAGCCTCAGTTGTAGAGTTATCAACAAAAGATTGGCCTGAAGAATTAACTAAAAATTGCTGCATTCATTGCGGTAAAAGCGGTATGCAAAAAATTGAAAAGCAACAAATTAAAGAGTTGTATAATAATGGAAAATTTAAAATAATTGGCACTCTGCCTGAAGCTATTCAGACAAAAGTAAAATATTCAATCTGTTCTTCAAAAACCTTTTCTCCTGCCGAAAAAAAATTTTATACACTATAGATATATTTTTATCTACTGCATATAAATCAGATAAATAAAATCTGTCCAACGCAGAGAAAATACTAGCGTACAAAACACCAGCTTCAACTTCATGAAACCAGTACAAAACTCTCAGAGGTTCGGATAATGAGACTAATAGCATACAACCTAAAAAAACAAACCAACTCCGTAAAGCAATGCGGATAATAGTGCAGATAAAGGCAACTCTAGTTCTGAAGAAAATCCTAGTGTACAAAACACCAGTTTCAACTTAATAAAACCAGCGCAAGTTCTCAGAGATTCGGATAATGAGGCTAATAGCATACAACCTAAAAAAACAAACCCACTCCGTAAAGCAATGCGGATAATGGTGCAGATAAAGGCAACTCTAGTTCTGAAGAAAATCCTAGTGTACATAATAGTACATGAATTTTCTGAATGAACGTAAGTTGCCTTTAGATGTGCCGTTAGACGCGTTGCGCTAAGCTATATGTCTATAGAATAGCCGCTATCCACTTCCACCAACTGCGAAACAACGTCAAAATCGGCGGAATTGCAGGAATAGATGGTGTAAAGAACTTCGCCGGCCTTTACGCGATCGCCGGTTTTCTTTTTTAAGTCCAAACCTGAACCCAGACATTGAGTGGCGCCGGCATATACGCCTATTTTATTGATTGTCACATTGTTTATGGCGCTGACAACACCGTCATACGGCGCCACAACTTCGCGCACATACTGCCCAAGCTCAGGCACTTGCTTTGTCCCTTGAGCGGAAATAATTTTTTGAAAGGCTTCAAAGGCGCGACCGCTTTCCAAGATTTCTTTAGCAACGGCATAGCCCTGCCCGCCCCGCAGCTGCGGATCAAATTCAAGCACCCGCCCCGCCAAAAACAGGGACTTTTCGCGGAGGTCTATCGGAGCATCTGCTGCGTTTTGCAAAATTTTCAGCACATCGCGGGCTTCTAAAACCGCACCGATACCGCTGCCGACCGGCTCGCTGCCGTCGGTAACCACCGCATCAACCGAAATACCCAGCATATCGCCGATATATTCAACCTGCTTGCGGATGCGGATTGCCTCATTAGCCGAACGCACCCGAGCATTTGCGCCAACCGGAATATCCAGCACTAAATGGCTGACTCCGGCAGAAATCATCATCGCCAGAATAGAGGCTATAACCAGCTCATTTTGGTTGATGCCCAGCTGGCTGCGCACATCATGCAGCAGGTGGTTGACTTTGGTTTCTTCCATAGCGTCATAGTTTACGATTGCTCCGTTGTTAGCCCGCACAAATTTCTGAAACTTTGCCGCGTTATAGTCAACTTCGGTCAAAACGCCCATAGTATCAGCCACACCGGCGCAGGACGTCAGCGAGCGGATGCTCGGCTTAGCCATCGGCAAACCATACGCCGCCGTGATTGCCAAAATCACTAAATCAGTCTTATCTGCAGGCACGCCGCCCAAGCAATGCTGGTCTACGACCATGCTTTTTTCATCCCAATGCAAAACTTTTTTGGTAACCAGAGCTTCGGTAAAAGAAACCAGCTCCGTAGCACTCATTGAAGACGAGCAGGCCACCAAAAATGCAGCTATATCAGCCTTAGAATAGCGTCCGGCCGCAATATCGCTGATAATGGCCGCATATTCGCCGGAAGTCAAGACATCGCCGGAAATCTTGCGGTGCAGCGCTTTTGTGCTTTCGGACGGCGCCGCCAAGCTGACATGAACTTCAGTCCCCTCCGACATATTGAGCGCGGAAAAAGCTTCGTCATTAAGCCCGATTTCATCATCTGCCAGCACACCGTCTTCGGCAACAATCTGCAAAAACGCATAAATAGTTTTGCTGCCTTTATGAATTTCCAGACGAGTGGCTTTTTTCAGGTCGTCAACCTTGTACAGCGCGCAGTTTTTATGAATATAGGCAATATTTTCGCCGAAAGACTGAACCGGTATATGTTTTAACTTTAGCATGCAGCCTCACTTTGTTAGATTATCTAAATGACAGGTTAACAGTTTTTCCGTCGCCGCAGGCTGTGGCTGCCGAACCGATGCCCATCGGCGCCGGATGGTCTGAGCTGCCGATAAGAGCAACGGTGGCAGAACCTGAACTTTTGCTTTTTATAGCCTCATTAACCGACTTTGCGCTATCGTCAACCGACATGCCTAAAAATCCGCTGGTACCGGGACCGCCCCAGTTGGTTGTTGCCATTTGCATGCACATTTCTTCGGTCAGGTTCTGCACCTGCACCACAAAAGTAACGCTGTCGCCCAAATACTGTACATTATAGGTTACATCGCCGACTTCAAATTCGCCCGAATTTAAAAATACATCCGGCACCGCTTTGGCTTTTAGCAGATATTCATTCATAGAAGTGTCTTTGGCGCTGTTGTCATCATCCAAATCATAGTTACGCATCACATTGCGGGTACGGGTTGCCAGCTCGCCGGCAGCATCTAAAACCTGATTGATTTCATAAGAAGTCTGCATTTTATTAACCATGCTGAAACCGCCGACGCTCAGCACGCCGATAATTGCCAGAACGCCCAGCATTTCTACCATACTGCGGCCATTTTCATTTACCGTATTCATCTCAAAATCTCCTAACTTACTAAAATCCTTTAACACTTAAATTAACTTTATTATTTAAACCTTTATTACATGCGTCTGCCGCTTTGGTCAGGGTTACTTCTTCTTTATAACTGCCAATACGGCTGGCGTTTACTGACACATATTGAACATGATTGAATTTGGTTGTAGCCAGTTTTATACAAATACTGTCATCAATATTAGAAACCGAAATGGTATACAAGCTTATTGCCGTGCCGTCAAATGTATATTCAGCTCCGGTTTTGCTGGTAAATATTGTTTTGCTTCCGGATGAACTACTAAATTCCCAGTTACCTGAATAAGCCTTATTTTTGTAAGCAAACAAACCTACATTATTATAGCCGTCATCATATTGGCGTCCTATTTTCTGAATCTTGGTTATAGTTTCTGTTAAATCATTAACTATCTGATTGGCTCTCTGCTCATACTGCATACGGTTATACACATTTAAGCCGCCGATGCTCAGCACGCCGATAATTGCCAGAACGCCCAGCATTTCTACCATACTCCGGCCTTTTTCCATAATATTCTGCATTTTTATCTCCTTAATAAAAACAAGCCGAAAAACAGCCCTGCGGACAGAGCTGTTTTTCTTTAACCGCCTATTTACGGTCTTTAGGGTTCATTGCTGCCGGCGCTTTCTGCACGTTTTTAATCTGTGAGGTAACAGGTTTATAAATTGTCTGCTGCCACGGGCTTTCTTCAGTATATTCATGACCACAGATGCTGATGCCCAAGCTGCGCAACGCCGTTTCCGTCGGAATAAAGATATCCAAGCCGTCGTTAGTCTTTACACCGCTCGGAGCCATGCCGTTAATGGTGCAGTCTTTATAGATAAGCGCTCCGCCGACAGTTACATTCTGCACAAAGGTATTAGCCAGAATTTCGGCGCCTTTAGCCTCGCTGTAGCGATAGCCCTCAACACGGGCGCTGTTTTCCAGATAGTCTTCGCCGTCCTTAAAGTCTTTTACATCCAGCAAGCCCAAGGTTAAGAAACCGTTGTGGCCTACTTCCGGCAGATTTAAGTTCAAGGCCAGCGGCGTATATTTAGTGCTGGTTTCCAGCATCAGCAAAGCGGTGTTTTTTACCGGATTGATACGAACCGCATGCGCTTTCAGCTTGTCATTGCGAACCGTAGTCACATCGTTGCTGTTTTTAGCTTTATCCACCAAATCGGCCGAAGTCAAAATAAAGCGGTCAGAAATCAGCAAACCTGCTCCCTTGCGTCCGTTAGAGCTTTCTATCTGCACAATAGACGAGCGCAGGCGGTAAATTGTTTCCGGAGACAGCTGCTTGCATGGGTCGGTCGCATTTACGCAGAAGTTATCCAGCACTTTCACATCGCCGGTGTCAACCCAAGTATCATCCACAACCTGACACATGCCGTCCGATTTTACATTGCCGTTTTCGTCAATGCAGGAGTTGATAATATCATAAGTACTGTTAACGTCGCCGCCCTCTTCTATGACGTCGCTGACAACGTTGCCGCTTTCAATAACTCCGCCGTCTTCAACAATTTCCGGAGCCGGAACAGGCTCGGCCATGCACGGAGCGCAGCCGTCGACCATATAGCCGCCGTCTTCCCAGATTGGGGTTTCGGTTACCATACCGCCGTCAACCACATCGCCGTTTTCATAAACCGGCATCATTGTCATTTGCGGCTGAGCATTCGGACACATGCACGGCTGGCAAGGCTGACATTGCATCGGGTCAAATCCCGGTCTGCCGATTTGGCAGTTTGTCATGCATTGATATTCTTGGCGGTAGCCGCATTTTGCCGGATTCAAAGCCCGTTCTTCTTCAACCAAAGCCGCGCGCTGAGCTGCTAAATCCTGCGGCGACAAGCGTGCAGACAATCTTTCTTCAAACCCCGGCAGGTTACGCAGATTTCCGGCAGCATCGGCAAAAGCGCGCTCAATCAGCTTAATTTCGCCGTTGGCTTCGCCCTCATCCAATTCGCCGTAGCCGGTGCTTTCGCCTTTCCAATATACTTTGGTCTGCGTCAAATCCATCAGGCGCCATACCACGGTAATTTCCGAAGAACCGTTGCGGGCGTTATTTTTCTGCGCCTTATCCCAGCTGTATTCATCGCAGATATTCATAAAGTAATCGGTAATTTCCGCCGTCAGAACATATTCCGGCAGCTGGGCTGTGCCGTTATCCAAGCACAAATCATGCGGCATCGGCAAAACCTTGTAGCAATCGCCGACCACATCTTCAAACACCGAATTAAAGGCAATATTCTTTTCCAACACGCGGCCTTTATTCAGCATAGCTTCTTTATCAAAACGGCGGCAGCCGAAAATGCGGAAGCGGTAATTGCCGAGTTTGGTGCGGTACGGCTCGTCTCCGCCGTTCTTTTTAATACGGAAATCCACATGCGCCAGCGAAAGCGGAGCCATCTGGCAGCAATGGCGCAAAGTTGCCTCATAAACAACCGGAGTATACGGAACATAGTTTTTGATTTTTATTCTTTCCGGTTCGCGTTCGGCGCATTTTTTGCAAGGTCCGGGGAACAAACTGCCGTCTTTGGTGCAAGAAACACATGGACCGCCCGGGAAAAGGCTGCCGTCTTTGTCGTTATTATTACAGCTGGCGCAAGAACCGCCCGGGAACAAACTGCCGTCCCTGTCGTTTTGCGGCTCGCTGACCGGAGTTCCGTTGCCGTAACCGGCGGCGATTGCCGCGGCGCTCAGCAGGCTGATTCCGGCAGTAGCTGCAAATATATATGCTATTTTGCGAGATTTTTTCATAAGTTTATTCTCCTATACCTGTTTAGACGGCATGACATAGCGATATGACAATGCCTCAGCTATGTGTACTTTAGACACTTTTTGTTCATTTTGCAAGTCCGCAATCGTACGGGCAAGCTTTAAGGTCCGATGATAAGCCCGCGCCGACATTTTCATTTTGTCGGCAAAGGCTATCAGCATTTTTTGAGTTTCCGCATCCAGCTTAGTCACATCTTCCAGCAAATCGCCTTTAAGCTGCGAATTGGTGTGCAAAGTCGGATAACCCAGCTTTTTAAATCGTTCTTCCTGAATTTTGCGGGCGGCAATCACTCTTTGCCGGATAACCTCCGAGCTTTCGCCTTTTTTAACTTCAGACATCTCCCACGGGCTGACCGGCGGCACCTGAATATGAATATCAAACCTATCCATCAGCGGGCCGGAAATCCGCGACTGATACTCTTCAGCGCATTTCGGCGCGCGCGAGCATTCCTGCCCTTGGCAGCCCAAATAGCCGCAGCGGCAGGGGTTCATCGCCGCAATCAGCTGAAAATTCGCCGGATACTGCGTATGGCAATTCACGCGGGAAATGCTGACATATCCGGTTTCAATCGGCTGACGCAGCGCTTCCAAAGTGGCGCGGTTAAATTCTGGCAGCTCATCTAAAAACAGCACGCCGTTATGCGCCAAAGAAATTTCTCCCGGAACGCCTTTGCGTCCGCCGCCGATAAGCGCCGGAGTAGAGGCATTGTGGTGCGGGTCGCGGTAGGGACGTTCAAAACTGATTTCGCCGTTTTTCAGCTCGCCGGCAATAGAATGAATCATGCAGGTTTCCAAAGCTTCTTCGGTGGTAAGCGGCGGCAAAATCGTTGTCAGGCGCGAAGCCAGCATAGACTTTCCGGCTCCCGGAGTGCCGACCATCAGCATATTATGCGCGCCGGCCGCGGCAATTTCTAAAGCCCGCTTTGCCGTCTCCTGCCCTTTTACATCCGACATATCCAAGGTGGAATTTTTACTTTTCTTTTGCCTTGCTACAGGTTTCGGCAGCTGCTGCACGCCTTTAAAGTGGTTAATCAGCGCTAGCAGACTCGGTGCGGCGACAATATCTTGCAAGCCTGACCAAACCGCCTCGCTGCCCTCTGTTTCCGGACAAACCAAGCCTTTGTTCCGGCGGTTGGCATGAATCGCCACCGGCAGAACTCCGTTTACCGGCATAATTGCACCATCCAGCCCCAGTTCGCCGATAACGATATAATTGGCGATTTCTTCAGCCGGAACCACGCCCAAACCGGCTAAAATCGCCAAAGCAATCGGCAAGTCAAAATGCGAACCCTCTTTCAGCAAATCCGCCGGCGCTAAATTTATGATAATGCGCTTAGCCGGCAGTTCCATACCGATAGAAGTCAGCGCCGCGCGCACGCGTTCTTTGCTTTCGGCAATAGTTTTATCCGGCAGTCCTACAATATTAAAGGCCGGAATGCCGGACGAAATCTGCAGCTGCAAATCCACATCCAGCGTATCTAATCCGTTAAAAGCTATGGTATTAACATGCGCCTGCATTTAGTTCTCCTACCATCTCGGCACCGTTTCGCCCTCGCGCCAGCGCCGTGTCGGATATGAGCCTTTGCGCAGCAAGTCATATTTTGCCGGCATGGTCGGAACATTTCTAAGCTGCGTATATCCGGCGCACTCCAGACGTTTTATGCAGTTGTCAACAGCTTCTTCATCGCCGCGGCAATAAGCTAAAACCCTGGTTTGCAGATTTTGCATAACCACCTGATTTTTATGATATTTATTATCTTTAACATACGGGAATTCGCCCTCTATGTCATCCGGATTTATTTCTTCATCCTCTTCTTCTGCCGGCGGTTCCGCGCTGTCCATTATGCATCCCGGAACCTGATAGGCGCCCGCATCGTCATAAACCACCACGGTTGTTTCCTGCCCGCATTCCGGATAATAATCATAGCTCGGAGCCTGATAATAAGCCAATTCGCTCGGCTGCGGCGGCACATATTCAAACGGGTCTTTAGGCTTGGCTGACTGCTGCTGAGCCGGTTCGGCGCTCTGAGGCTGCGCTTTGCCGTCAACACTCGGACGGCGGTGATAATCTTCATCCAGCTCCACGCACGACGCCAGCGCGGCTGCGCTCAAAAACAGCATACATATTTTATAAAACTTAGTCATTTTTCCTCTTTATAAAACTATTTTTTGCCAGCATATCGCCAAAATGTTAAAATTATATTTAAGAATTGTAGATTAAAGTAGCTAAACGAACGGAGAAGCAGAGGAAGGTGTATTCCAAGCAAGTAATTTCAGAGGTCTATTGTTGATAGACCTCTGAATATTATCAAGAGTATCTTGAG
>CAVKTH010000074.1:0-8625 GCA_963659495.1 Bacteroidaceae bacterium
TCGTGTATTTCCTTTTCTATTTGTTGTTTTTTTATGAAATACACGATTCTTTTTTTATTCTCAATCGTTCGTTTTCTGTTTTTAGTTTTCACTGAGTCAGGGAATATAAAATAGTGCTTGCAAAGCGGCGGCTAATTGTCTATAACAAATAAAATTTTAAGAATTACAGCCCGTTAGGAGTTTTGATTATGGGATTTAACTGTGGTATTGTCGGTTTGCCGAATGTCGGTAAATCTACGCTTTTTAATGCTTTGACACAAACTATTGCCGCTCAGGCCGCTAACTTTCCGTTTTGCACGATTGAGCCGAATACCGGACGCGTGGCCGTTCCGGATAAGCGTTTGGATAAATTGGTGGAAATGGTTCAGCCTAAAAACGTGGTGCCGACTCAGCTGGAATTTGTGGATATTGCCGGTTTGGTAAAAGGCGCGTCAAAAGGCGAGGGCTTGGGCAACCAATTTTTAGCTAATATTCGGGAAACAGACGCGGTAATCCATGTTCTGCGCTGCTTTGAAGACGACAATATTACTCACGTTGAGGGTTCGGTAGACCCTGTGCGCGATGCAGATATTGTAAAAACTGAGCTGATGATTGCCGATTTAGATTCTCTGCAGAAAAGAATAGACCAGCTGCGCAAAAAGGCTACGGCCGGAGATAAAGACGCCGCTGTGAATGTACGGGTTATGGAGCCGATTATTGCTGCGTTGCAAGCCGGCAAGCCTGCCCGTTCCGCCGCGCCGGACGCTCAGGACAAAGAGGCGGTTAAGTGCTATAAAATGCTGCAGCTGCTGACATCTAAGCCGGTTTTGTATGTTTGCAATGTGGATGAGGATTCGGCGGCAACCGGCAATAAGTTTTCTGAAGCCGTGCAGAAAATGGCGGCAGAAGAAGGGGCTGAAGCTGTAATTATTTCAGCGGAAATTGAGTCGGAAGTGGCGCAGCTGGAATCAGATAGCGAAAAACAAGAATTTTTAAGCGCGTTGGGCTTGGAAGAAACCGGTTTGTCAAAAATTATCCGCGCCGGCTATAATCTTTTGGGTTTGCAGACCTATTTCACGGCCGGACCGAAAGAAGTCCGCGCTTGGACTTTTGTTAAAGGCATGAAAGCGCCGCAATGCGCCGGAATTATTCATACCGATTTTGAACGCGGCTTCATCCGCGCTGAGACAATCTCGTATGATGATTATGTAAAATTCGGCGGCGAGCAAGGCTGTAAAGATGCCGGAAAAATGCGCTCTGAGGGCAAGGAATATGTCGTTCAGGACGGCGATTTGATGAATTTCTTGTTTAATGTTTAAGCTTGGGCGGCAGCAATGCCGCTTTTTCTTTAGATAAAACTTATAAAAAATTGACATTACGGCCTTTGGCTTTATATTAAAAGCAAAGGAGACAATATGAAAGAACCTGCAGAATTGAGCCGTGAAGAAGCGGCGGCGGAACTGGCTTATTTGGCGGCTGAAATTGCCCGCTCAGATAATGCTTATTATCAAAATGACGAGCCGTATTTGACGGATGCCGAATACGATAAGCTGAAACACCGCAATACGGCGATAGAAAAAATCTATCCGGATTTAGTGCGTGCCGACAGTCCGTCTAAGCGCGTCGGCGCCGCGGTGCAAAGCAAATTCAATAAAATAGAACATCGTTTTCCGATGCTGTCGCTGGCCGATGTTTTTTCTATTGAAGAGGTTGAAGATTTTGTGCAGGGCGTAAAGCGTTTTTTGAATACGGCGGAGAATATTCCGTTTATGGCGGAGCTGAAAATTGACGGCTTGTCTTTTACGGCGCGTTATGAAAACGGGCGATTCGTTTCCGGCGCTACCCGCGGCGACGGCGTGGTCGGCGAGGATATAACCGAAAATTTAAAGACGATTCGCCAGCTTCCGCTGCAGCTGCCGGATGGAGTGCCTGAGGTTCTGGAAGTACGCGGCGAAGTCTATATGGCTAAAAAAGATTTTTTGGCGCTGAATGAAAAAAATACGGTAGAAAAAAAGAAAATATTTGCCAATCCCCGCAATGCTGCGGCCGGTTCGCTGCGTCAGCTCAATCCCAAAGTTACAGCCGAGCGCAAGCTGAGTATCTGGGCATATACCTGGGGCGAAGTTTCGGAGCGCCAATGGCAGACGCAGGAGGAGTTTTTTGCAAAACTGCAGGAATGGGGCTTCCCGATAAATCCTAACAACAAAGTTTGCAATTCTATTGACGAGATAGAAAAGAATTTTGCGCATGTTATGGAAATCCGTGCGGATTTGCCGTATGATATAGACGGTTTGGTTTATAAGGTTAATTCTATAGAATTGCAGGAGCGTCTTGGCTTTTTAACCCGCACGCCGCGCTGGGCGATTGCGCATAAATTTCCGGCTGAGCAGGCGATAACCCGTATCAATAATATCCGCGTGCAGGTGGGGCGCACCGGAGCTTTGACGCCGGTTGCCGATTTAGAGCCGATAAACGTGGGCGGAGTTTTAGTTTCGCATGCCACTTTGCATAATGAAGACGAGATAAAACGCAAAGACTTCCGCATCGGCGATATGGTTGTGATTCAGCGCGCCGGAGACGTTATTCCGCAGGTTGTGGAAGTGATTTTGGATAAGCGTCCGGCGGATTCGCAGCCTTATGAATTTCCGACGGTTTGTCCGGAATGCGGAGCGCACGCCATCCGTGAAGAAGATGAGGCGGTTCGCCGCTGTACGGGCGGGCTTACTTGTCCGGCGCAGGTTAAAGAGCGCCTGAAGCATTTTGTTTCTAAAGAGGCGTTTGATATTGTCGGGCTGGGCGACCGCGTGATAGAAGAATTTTTTGATGAGGGCTTTCTGCATAGTCCGGCCGATATTTTTACTTTGGAGGAGCGCAACCATGCGCCTAAAGACGATTTATTCAGTCCGGTAAAGGCGCTGAATTTAGAAAAGCGCGCCGGCTGGGGGCGGCTGTCGGTTAAAAATCTGTTTAATGCTATAAACAGCCGCCGTGTGATTTCTCTGCCTCGTTTTATCTATGCTTTGGGGATTCCTCAGGTTGGTGCGGCAACCGCGCTGACTTTGGCTAAGAACTACGGAACTTTTGCGGTTCTGCAGCAGGAAATGGAAAAGCGCGAAACCGAAAAACTGGTAACGATAGACGGTATCGGCGCTTCTATGGGGACGGATATTGTGGAATTTTTCTGCGAGGAGCATAACCAAAAAACTATTGCCGAGCTGCTGAAATTTGTGACGGTGGAAGAGTATGTCTCAGATATCAATTCCGATTCGCCGCTCAATGGCAAAACGGTGGTGTTTACCGGCACGCTGGCCGGATTAGCCCGCGCCGAAGCCAAAGCTATCGCCCAAAAATGCGGCGCTAAAGTGGCGGGAGCGGTTTCTGGACACACCGATTATGTGATAATGGGCGAAGACGCAGGTTCCAAAGCCAAAAAGGCGCAGGAACTGGGTATAAAAATTTTAACTGAAGATGAATTTTTGGAAATGACCAGATGAAACATACTAAAGCTGATAACGTGCATGGCTGGCTGATTGTGGATAAGCCGTGCGGCATGGGTTCCACAGAGGTTGTGGGCAAAACGCGGTGGCTGATGCACGCCAATAAAAACGGCCATACCGGAACTTTAGACCCGTTTGCCAGCGGGGTGCTGCCTATTGCTTTCGGCGAGGCGACTAAACTGGTGCCGTTTGTGACCGACGGCCGAAAAGAATATGAATTTATCATAAAATGGGGCGAGCAAACCGTGACTGACGACACCGACAGCGAAGTGATTGCCCGCTGCGATAAAATTCCGCCGCATGAGGAGATTATAGCGGCCATACCGCATTTTATAGGTAAAATAACCCAGGTCCCGCCTGCTTATTCTGCAATAAAAATCAACGGGCAGCCGGCGTATAAATTGGCGCGCAAAGGGCAGGAAGTGGCTATTCCGCCGCGCGAGATAGAAATTTATAGCTTGGAGCTGCTGGAAGAATACGCCGATTCGGCAAAGTTTAGGGTTGAATGCTCTAAAGGCACTTATGTCCGCACTTTAGGCAAAGATTTGGCGCAGTTTTTAGGCACATTGGGGCATTTGATTATGCTGCGTCGCACAAAATGCGGAATTTTTGATACTAAGCATACGATTTTACTGGAAAATTTAGAAAAAATGGAGTATGTAGAAGAACGGCGTAAGCTGCTTCTGCCGATAGAAACGTCTCTGCGCGGCATCGCGGAGATTGCTGTTTCGGAAGAAGATGCAAAAAAATTAAGCATGGGACAGGGCATTTCGCCTAAAAATTACGGCGTTAAAGCGTCAGAATGCGCGGCGGCCTATTCCTGTGGTTGTTTGATTGCGTTGGTGCGGATTGATGAGCGGAAAATTTCGCCGATTCGCGTGTTTAATTTAGATTAAAGTAAAGGAATTATAAAGATGTCGATTACTAGTGAAGTTAAAAAAGAAATTATTGCCAAATACGGTACATCTGCAGATGACACCGGTTCTCCGGAAGTTCAGATTGCTATTTGGACTTATCGTATTAACGCTTTAATTGAACACTTCAATGTTCATAAAAAAGACTTGCACTCTCGTTTGGGCTTGATGAAGATGGTTAGCCGTCGTCGTCACTTGCTTGACCACTTAAAGAGAACAAGCGAAGAAAGATACCAGAATATCATTAAAAAGCTGGATTTGCGTAAGTAATATCCGGCACAAAGGGGCTGCGGCCGCGTTCGCAGCCCCTAAAAAATCCTGCTTCTGGGCAGGTGAGGTTTTATAAAGATGATAAAAGATGAAGAGAAAGGAAAGAATATATGATAGATTTTAAAGTGTGCCGCAAAGAAATGGAATGGGGCGGACGTAAGTTAGAGTTGGAAACCGGTAAAATTGCCAGACAGGCTACCGGTGCCGTGGTTGCAACCTATGGCGATACAAAAGTAGTTGCTACTGTTGTTGCCGCAAAAGAAGTGAAAGCAGACCAGGATTTCTTTCCTTTAACAGTAAACTATCAAGAAAAATACTATGCTACCGGTAAAATTCCGGGCGGATTTAATAAACGCGAGGGCAAGCCGTCTGAGCGCGAAATTTTGATTTCACGCCTGATTGACCGCCCGATTCGTCCGCTGTTTCCGGATGCTTTCAAAAATGAAGTTCAGATTATCTGTACGGTTGTTTCGCATGACCAAAAGAATGATTCTGATGTTTTGGCAATGGTTGCCGCGTCTGCCGCTTTGGCTGTTTCCGGCATTCCGTTTATGGGACCAATCGGTGCGGCTAAAGTCGGCTACAAAGACGGCATGTACATTTTGAACCCGAGCGTTGACGAACAAAAAACATCTGAATTGGAACTGACTGTTGCCGGTACCGAAGAGGGCGTTTTGATGGTAGAATCTGAAGCTAACGAGCTTTCGGAAGAAACTATGCTCGGCGCCGTTATGTTTGGTTTTGACAGCTTCCAGCCGGTTATTGCCATGATTAAAGAATTAGCTGCAGAAGCCGGAAAAGAAAAATGGGCTGTTCCTGAATTTCCTCCGGAATATGAAGCTTTAAGCCAGCGCATTATGAAAGATTACGGCGACCGCTATAATGCTGCTTTTTCAATTACCGATAAGCAGGAACGCGGCACGGTTTTAGGTCAGCTTGCTGAAGAAGTTAAGGCCTCTATTGATCCAGAAAATGAAGTTGAAAATGCTTTTGTCGGCGATGCTATTGAAAACGTTATGCACCATACAATGCGTGAAAAAGTTCTGTCTACCGGTCACCGTATTGACGGACGCGACACCAAAACCGTCCGCCCGATTCAATGCGAAGTTGGTTTGCTGCCTGAAGCTCACGGCTCTGCTTTGTTTACCCGCGGCGAAACTCAGGCTTTGGTTGCCACAACTTTGGGTACTCCGGATGATGCTCAGCTGGTTGACGGCTTGCTTGCCGAATACGACCAAGACTTTATGCTGTTTTATAACTTCCCTCCGTTCTCAGTCGGCGAATGCGGACGCTTAGGCACTCCGGGACGCCGTGAAATCGGCCACGGAAAATTGGCTTGGCGTGCAATTCATCCGATGCTTCCGAAAGATAAAGATGTGTTCCCGTACACAATCCGAGTGGTTTCCGATATTATGGAATCTAACGGTTCATCTTCTATGGCTACTGTTTGCGGCACCTGCCTGTCTTTGATGGACGCCGGCGTGCCGATGAAAAAGCCTGTTGCCGGTATTGCTATGGGCTTGATTAAAGAAAATGACGGCCGTGTGGCTATTTTGACCGATATTTTGGGCGATGAAGACCACCTCGGCGATATGGATTTCAAAGTTGCCGGTACAAAAGACGGCGTAACCGCTTTGCAAATGGATATTAAAATTACCTCCATTACCAAAGAGATTATGAAAAACGCTCTGGCTCAGGCTCATGAGGGACGTATTCACATTTTGGGCGAAATGGCTAAAGCTATTGCTGAGCCTCGTCCGCAGGTTTCGCCTAAAGCTCCGCGCATTTACTCTATGAAGATTCCTGTAGATAAAATCCGTGAAGTTATCGGCACCGGCGGTAAGGTTATCCGCGAAATTATTGAAAAAACCAATACTAAAATTGATATTACCGATGACGGCGTAGTAACCATTGCTTCTAACAATAATGAAAATTGCGAAGCCGCTATTGATATCATCAACGGTATTATCGCTGTGCCGGAAGAGGGTAAAATCTACAAAGGCGTAATTACAAAAATTATGGACTTTGGCGCATTTGTTCGCTTCTTGGGACAAACTGAGGGTTTGGTTCATATTTCAGAAATTAAAAACGAGCGCATTGCTTCGGTTTCTGATTTCTATAAAGAGGGCGATACAATCTGGGTTAAATGCATGGGGTCTGATAACCGCGGCAAAATTAAATTGTCGGCAAAACGTGTTAACCAAGAAACCGGCGCAGATTTGGAAAAGTAATTTTTCAAAAATTGCTGTAATGAAAAGGCTGCCTTTATCGGCAGCCTTTTTGCGGTTTTATATGCGCTAAATTAAGCAAAGAGCTATTTTTCTATAGTTATATACTGAGGAGAGATTACACCGCCTTTTATAACAAGAAGATAGTAGCGGACATAAGCAAATCTCCGTCCGGCTGTGTCGTTGCAAATACTCCAATCCACAGGCGAAAAATCAATATCTTTTACAGAATCCAGCTTTTCATAAAACTCGTCGCATTTACACATAAGCTCAGGATGTTCAATGCTTTCCGGATATTTATCGCCGAGCGGCGGAGAAACATAAACGCTTTCAATTAAACCATCGGTATACAATTTATCAACATCCACAGATGTCAGTACATTGTTTTCTGCAAAGTTTTTTAACAAATCAACAGATTGCTCAGTCCATTTAATCGGTTCAGTAAAAAATCTGATTCCTCGGCTGCGTCCGTCAAAGCATTTTTCCAGCCATTCCACAACATCTTCTTGAGTTTGCAGGTTTTTATCCCGCCACAAATAGCTTTTAAGATTGACCGTTTTGCTTTTAGCAAACGATTGCAGCCCGTCTGTCATAACCGTATTGTCTTTAGGAATGTAATGATATAGTTTCATTTTATCAGCCTTACTTAATTATTTATTATTGTAACAAATATATTTTTTGCAACAAGATAAAAATATTTTATCTGCACTTTAATATGGTCTTATGTGTGTGGTGAAATGAGAAAAACCGGTTTGCTTATCCTCAAATGCTATTTTGCACTTTTTATAAACATCGCTTAATGTTGCTTTTTGTAAAGTGGTATAGTTAAATAATGTATACATTTTTCCGCTTTGTCCGTTAATACCATATCGGGTATATAGATAGTCATTGCCCAAAGATTTTGCCGCTTCTACCAGACTTATGCAGTAATCCTGTAATGATGGATCTAAAATTGTTGATTCGTTTGTATAAGAGTAGAAATGAAGAACGTATAAATACTCACTATTCTTTAGCGAACCGTCAGCATTATAATATTTAGCTAATCCGTAAAGTACATGCATTTTGTTACCGTTTTTATCAACAAAGTATCTTCCGTCAAAAGTTGCCCCCTCCGGAGTATAGCCCATTGCTGCTAATATAGTCGTAACCTCAATTTCATTGTTTTGTTCATGAAATTTATCCCGAACCTCAATCATGCTGTGCAGTAAACTTTCAATCATATGCTTTTGCACGTTGGCGCGCCACATCCGCATAGCTTTCCCATATCCGGCAATTCCACCCACACTAAGTACTGCAATAATCGCCAGAACTCCGAGCATTTCTATCATAGACCGGCCAAAGGAATTTGCGCCTCTGCCGCAACGGTGCAATCCCTCGCCGTTAGTTACGGCGTCATTGCGAGCGTAGCGAAGCAATCCAGAACCCTCGCCCCGTGCGGGAGAGGGTAACGCTTTGGCGTCAGGTGAGGGGTAATTAAAGGACTGACAAAAGGCACTAAACCCACGTCCCCGGCACTTATGCAATAATAATGCTAATTTATTGACTAGGTTAGTACCTTGTTGCCAGAAGATTCTAGGTACAAGACCTAGAATGACAGGTGATAGAGGCGCTGCTTTATTGCCGCCTGCTATTTTTGTTCTGAATGCGTTATTACCGAAAGTGTCATTTTTTCTGCCAAACCCTGCAAAAACGTGCTGAACGGCAGAAAAAGCGCCTTTAATCAGATGTTCAGGATTT
>CAVKTH010000075.1:0-8486 GCA_963659495.1 Bacteroidaceae bacterium
CATCGCTATAAGCTTTACTGAACCCCGCGTCTAACGCGGGGTTTTCGGAATACAAAAAAAGCCCGCTATAAATAGCAGGCTTTTTGAACAACAATTGGCGGAGAGGCAGAGATTGGCTGCGCTCCGCTGCGCCGCCCCTGCGCTCATTGCCTGCGGCAACCGGCATGCTTCGCCTGCCTTTCGCTTGTGGTCGCACTCTTCTCCCAGAGTTCGGAGAGTTTTGCGTTTGTTTCCACTCCGTGCTGACAACAAAAAAGCCCGCTATAAATAGCAGGCTTTTTGAACAACAATTGGCGGAGAGGCAGAGATTGGCTGCGCTCCGCTGCGCCGCCCCTGCGCTCATTGCCTGCGGCAACCGGCATGCTTCGCCTGCCTTTCGCTTGTGGTCGCACTCTTCTCCCAGAGTTCGGAGAGTTTTGCGTTTGTTTCCACTCCGTGCTGACAACAAAAAAGCCCGCTATAAATAGCAGGCTTTTTGAACAACAATTGGCGGAGAGGCAGAGATTCGAACTCTGGGAGGACTCGCATCCTCGACGGTTTTCAAGACCGCTGCATTAAACCGCTCTGCCACCTCTCCAGTATCTGCATTATTTTTCTGTTCTGAGCCGTTGCGAGGCTTATTCAAAACATCCAAACACAGCGTGGCAAATACAAGAAAGCTTTTGCCATATAATTTATAAAATGTCAATACTTATTTTACACATTTATCCACAAAATATTTTTTTGCAAAAATTTTCTTTTTGGTGTAGCATATGGCTATATTTATAAAAGGAAACGAACATGAAAAAGATTGCTTTGTGCGCCCTGCTGAGCCTTACCGGATGCGAAACCTATGTGCCGGCTCAGGATGTTTATTATGAGACTGCTCCTACGGCGGTTTATACGCAGCCGGCAGCAACATATATTCAGCCTGCCGCCGAAACCGCGGTGTATACAACAGCTCAGCCGCAGACCGTTTATGTTACGGAACAGCCTGCCGCCTCTGTAGTATATATAGAAGAGCCGGTTTATTACACTCCGCCTCCGCTGCCTGCGCCATATCCGGCTTATATTCCGCCGCGGCATTTTGAACCGGCTCCGCCGCCGATGCGTCCCCGCCCGCCGCATGATTTCCGCCCTGTGCCGAATCCGCATCCGGACAAGCCGATTGACGTGCGTCCTCCGCACCGCCGCTGATACTCATCGGGCATACTGAGCTTCATCCAGGCGGATTAAACATTCCAGCGCATCGCCGTAAGTCGCAATCTCTTGGCGGCAGGTTATGATGTTTTTCACCTCAGAAACCGGCGTTTTTTGTTCCGCGCACGATGTCAATATAAGCAGCAGAAATAGGCTTATAATAGCAATCATCTTGGTTTTGCCGCGCCAGAGCTTTAAGTTTGACAATCTGCCGGCTTGCTTTTTGCTGTTGTGCATTAAATTCCTCCATTTTTTTAACTAGGTTATCCTGATTTTTTTGCAGCTGCTCATTTTGCTGCTGCAGGCGTAAATTTTTTTCTTTGCTTTGCTGCAAAGAAAAATGCTGCCAGAAAGCATAGCTTGCCAGCAGCATACATATTGTTATTGTATACTTCATATTTTTCTCACAATTTGCTTAACTTATAAAAAAAGAGCGTTCCGTTTAGCAGATACACTCTTTCAGACTATCAAAAATTAGCACATTCAGGTGACCTGTGTCAAACTGCTTTTAAAATTTCATGTATTTTCAATAAGATATTTTTGTTTTATTTTTCTGTATATTTTTTAAAAACGAATCTATCAAAAATTTTTCCTTATATAAAAAAGCAGCACCAAGGTTTTATTTGCCCCGTGCTGTTTTTTATGGCATTAAATGATTATTCCGCTTTGAAATTTTCAGCAAAATGAAAACCGCGCAGCAATTCGCCGATAGTCATAAGCTTTTTGCCTTGGCGCTGAATTTGCGTAATACTTAATGCTCCGTCAGCACAAGCAATCAGCAGGCTGTTGCTATCTTCTATAATCGTTCCCGCCGGCGCGTATTTTTCAACCTTATGTGCTTCCAAAACCTTAAAGCGTTCTCCGCCGTATTCAAAAAACATTGCCGGATATGGATTAAACGCCCTAATCTTGCGGCACAAAACTTCTGCTTTTTGATTAAAGTCCAGCTTGCATTCAGACTTATCTATTTTTGCAGCATAGCATGCCCCGTCTTGAGGCTGCGGCTGCGGAACAAAACTTTTGATGTCCGCCAGAACCCGAGAAATCAAGTCTGCTCCCTGCAGCGCCAGCTTGTCATGCAGCTCGCCTCCGGTTGTGGCTGAGGTAATTTCAACTTCGCCTTTCAGCAGCATATCGCCGGTATCCAAGCCCTCTGCCACCTGCATAACCGTAACGCCGCTTTTAGCATCTCCGGCTTCCACCGCCCGCTGAATCGGAGCCGCCCCGCGCCAGCGCGGCAGCAGCGACGCATGCAGATTCAAGCAGCCGAAAGGATACGCTTCCAGTACCGGCAGCGGCAAAATTAAGCCGTATGCGGCAACAACCGCAACATCTGCTTTAAGCTTGGCAAATTTTTGCTGCTCTTCGGCATTGCGCAATGTTTTTGGGGTACGCACTTCTATACCGTTGGCTTCGGCGACTAAATGCACCGGAGTTTTATTCAGCTTATTGCCGCGTCCCGAAAGCTTTGGTTCGCGCGTATAAACACAAACCACATTATGCTCTTTTATCAGTCTTTTCAAAGCCGGAACGGCAAAGTCCGGCGTCCCCATAAACACTACTTTCATCAGTCGTTAATTCCCATACGTCCGTAGTTTACTTCTACTTTGTAGTCTTTAGCATAGCCGCGCAGCATAGCGTCAGACAATTCCTGCGTCATTTCTGCCTGCAAAGCCTGCTTTAAGAAGTCTTTATCAGCTTTGTTCAAAGCAGCCGAGTCGTCATAAACTTCGTTAGTTTCGGCAATCACATAATCATCGCCGCGCTGCAACACTTTTGCTTCATTTTTATCTGCTGAAAACAGGGTTTTCATTTCTTCAAAATTAAGGTCGGCAAAAGTCTCTCCGCGGGTAATCGGCATAGTTTTCATAACCGGCAGATTATAGCGGCTTGCCACTTCACTAATATCGTCTCCGGCTTCCAAGTCATGGCTGATATTGTCTGCCAGTTCCTGAGTAACGGAAACTTTTTCGCTGTCTTTCCACAGTTTAGTGATTTTGGCGGTTACTTCATTTTCCGGCTGAATATAAGATTCGTGGATTTTTTCAACTTCTACCACGACCAAACCGTCGTCGCCCTCAATGGTTTGGCTGACTTCGCCTGCGTTATAAGAAAAAGCAGCATCCAGAACATCTTTATTTTTCAGCAATTCGGCAATATCGGCGCTTACAGCGTCAGATTCACCGTCTTCAGTCAGATTTTTAACTTCTGCCAAAGCAATACCGAAATCTGCAGCAATATCCTGCAAAGAAGCACCGGCGCCGAGCTTGTCTTCAAGCTTTGTCATCAGCTCATAGCTGCCGTCATAAGCGCGCTCTTCTTGAATAGTTTTTTTAATTTGAGCATTTGCCTGACCGCGCGGCATAACATTGGCCGGCACAATCTCCGTTACTTTCAGAATCTGCCAGCTGCCGTTGATTTTTTCCGGCTGCGAGGTCTGTCCTTTAGCTAAAGAAAATACCACATCAGCCAATTCATCCGACAAATCAGATTTTGCAACTGCGCCGAAATCGGTATCTTCTTCGCTTTGGCCGTTTTCTTTAGCTACAGCCATAAAATCTTTGCCGGCTAATTCTGCTTCGGCTTTTTTGGCAGCTTCTTTATTGTCAAAAGCCATCTGCAGAACACGGCGTTTTTCCGGCTGTTCAAATTCTTCTACATGCTCTTTATAATAAGCAGCAATTTCATCATCCGAAACACTAATGCTTTTTTCAATAGCTTCCAAAGGCAATGACAAAATTTTAACATCGCGCTTTTCCGGAATACGGAATTCCTCGTTAAAATCTTCATAGTATTGGTCCAGCTCTTCTTTGCTCGGCTGACGGTCTATTTTAGCGTTGTCGGCAACCAGTTTAATATATTTAAAAGTGCGGCGCTGTCCCAAAACTTTTTGCATCTGATGCTGCAAAACTTCCGGAACGTTAAAGCCGGCAACCTGAGTTTCAATCAAAATCTTGCGGCCGACGTTGCGTTTAATTTCCGCCACTAAATCCTGCTCGCTCAGACCGCTGCGGTTTAGGTACCACTTATACATTTCACGGTCAAACCTGCCGTTGTTCAAAAACTGCGGCGAAACCTGAATAATTTGGCTGACCAAGCTGTCTGTAACATCCACATTATATTTTTTCATGGTGTTTTCCAAAAGCAAATCATCCAGTTTTATTTTTGCCAATTCTGCCGAAATTTCTGCCTTGCGGGCTTCCGCCTCTTCTTGGCTCAGAGTATCGGTATCTTTCAGTTTTGCCAGCTCTTTCTGCAGCAAATAGTTAAACTCGCTTTGGCTGATTTCCAAATCATCCACCTTAATCACAGGCTTATTGCTGTTTGCGGTGTTGATATAGCCGGAAACGCCAAACAAAGACATAAAGCTCAACGCTGTTATTGTTAAAATTATTTTCGTAAACAGGCTGTTGTGCATTTTTGAAAACGTACTAATCATTTTTTTCCCTATAAAAAAAGTTAAGTTTTCGCTCATTATAAGTAAATAAAATATTTATGCAATTCTAAAATTGAATTATGCAACATAATAAAATAGTGCCTAAATTGCTTTTTTTGCTGGAAAAATTATTTTTAGTGTGTTACAAGAAATCCAGTTTTAAACAAATTTTGTCAGAGGATTAAAAAAATGGCCAGAAAAAAACTGATTGCCGGCAACTGGAAAATGAACTGCCTTTTAGATGAAGGCACACAGCTCGCCAAAGATATTGCCGCCAAAGTTAAAGAAAATAAATTTGATTGCGACTTTTTGATTTGTCCGCCGTTTACATTGCTGGGCTTTATAAAAAAATGCCTGCGCGGCACCAAAATTGCTTTGGGCGCTCAGGATGTGCATTTTGCCGAAAAAGGCGCACACACCGGCGATATCAGCCCGCTTATGCTGACTGATTTAGGCTGTTCTTATGTTATTATCGGACACTCTGAACGCCGCGTTGACCATTTTGAATCTAATGAACTTATCAATAAAAAAGCCGTTGCCGCCCACGCTGCAGGCTTAAATACAGTTATCTGCATCGGCGAAACCGGCAAAGAGCGCGATGAGGGCAAAACCATTAAGGTCTGCCAAGATGAAATTTTCGGTTCGGTGCCGGATGATGCTACAGCTAAAAACACCGTTATCGCCTATGAGCCGATTTGGGCTATCGGCACCGGCAAAACTCCGACTGCTGCCGATGTGGAAGAAGTTCATGCTGCCATCCGCAAAGCTTTGGCTAAAAAATTGGGCAAAGCAACAGCCAACAAAATGCGCATTTTGTACGGCGGTTCTGTTAAACCGTCTAATGCGGCCGAACTTTTGGCTTTGCCGGATGTTGACGGTGCGTTAATCGGCGGCGCCAGCCTTAAAGCTGCAGATTTTATCGGCATTGCTGAAAATGCTTGTTCTAAATAATAAGAAAGGATGAAAAATGGGTTCCGTTTTATTGGTTTTACAGTTAATCGTTGCCATTTTTTTGGTAGTGGTTATTTTAATGCAGCGTTCTAACGGCGGCGCTTTGAGCGGCTTAGGCGGCGACAGCGGTGTCGGCAGCATTTTAAGCGCCCGCGGCAAAGGCAATATTTTAACCCGCATTACCGCGATTTTGGCTACATTGTTCTTTGTTTTGAGCATGGCTCTGTCTATTTACTACAGCCGTATGGAAGTTAAAACCTCTTCTATTTTAGATAAGGCTTCGGCGGCTCAAACTCAGCAGGTTCCGGCAGAAACAGAAAATCCGGCTCCGGCTGAAGAAGCTCCTAGCGAACCAGAAGTTCCGGTGGCTGAGTAGCTCAGATGATTTTACAGCACGACATAAGGCACTTTAATTTTATAAAGTGCCTTTGTCGCTTTTTTATGAATAAAATTTATTGACTAACCCCTTGTAAGGAATAAATAATGTCTGATATAAAAATTAACCCGAAAACTAAATTTATCTTTATAACCGGCGGCGTTGTTTCGTCTTTAGGCAAAGGTCTCGCCTCGGCTTCTTTGGCGGCAATTCTGCAAGCCCGCGGCTACAAAGTCAGAATGCGCAAGCTTGACCCGTATTTGAACGTTGACCCGGGAACTATGAACCCTTGCCAGCACGGCGAAGTTTTTGTGACCGATGACGGCACCGAAGCCGACTTGGATTTAGGTCACTATGAGCGTTTTTCCGGCGTTCCAGCCAAACGCAGCGACAGCATTACTACCGGCAAAATCTATCAGCGCGTGATAGAAAAAGAACGCCATGGCTTTTATCTGGGGTCTACAATTCAGGTTATTCCGCACGTTACAAACGAGATTAAAGAATTTATTCTGTCAGACATTACAGATGAAGATTTTGTACTGTGCGAAATCGGCGGCACCGTCGGCGATATTGAGGGGCAGCCGTATCTTGAAACTATCCGTCAGGTGGCCTATGAAATCGGCCGCGACCACACCATGTTTATTCATGTGACCCTGCTGCCGTTTATTCCGACTGCCGGAGAGCTGAAAACCAAACCGACGCAGCACTCCGTAAAGCAGCTGCAGGAATACGGCATTCAGCCGGATATGATTTTATGCCGCACTCAGATGGCTATTCCGGAAAATGAAAAGCGCAAGCTGGCGCTGTTCTGCAATATTAAAGAAGAAAATGTTATTACAGCCATGGATGCCGCCAGCATCTATCAAGTTCCGCTTGCTTATTCGGCAGAGGGCATTGACCGTCAGGTTTGCAAGCACTTTGGCCTGCCATACGATAAACCGGCAGATTTAAGCAAGTGGCAGCATATTGTAGATATTCTGAAATCTCCGGAAGGCGAAGTCCGCATTGCGGTTGTCGGCAAATACATGATGCTGCTGGAAGCTTATAAATCTTTGCATGAAGCCCTGATTCACGGCGGTATTGCCAATAAATACAAAGTAAAAATTAAATGGGTGGATTCTGAAGAGCTTGAAAAGAAAGACCCGTCAGAAGTTTTGAATGACGTCAGCGCTGTTCTGGTTCCGGGCGGTTTCGGCCTGCGCGGCACTCAAGGCATGATTAACGCTATTCAATATGCCCGCGAACACAATCTGCCGTTTTTGGGAATTTGTTTCGGCATGCAGATGTCGGTTATTGAAACCATGCGCAATCTCTGCGGCATCAAAAACGCTAACACCACCGAGCTGGATGAGCATTGCGAGCCGGTTATCGGACTTATGACCGAATGGGATAAAGACGGCGCCAAGCAAATCCGCCACAAAGACGGCGACTTGGGCGGCACCATGCGTTTGGGCGCATACGACTGCGTTTTGGCGCCAAACTCTAAAGTTGCGCAAATTTACGGCACGACCAAAATTTCTGAACGCCACCGCCACCGCTATGAAGTAAACATCAAATATAAAGATATGCTGCAAAAAGCCGGTATGATGGTTGTCGGCACCTCTCCGGACGGTCACTTGCCGGAAATTGTGGAACGCACTGACCATCCGTGGTTTATCGGCGTGCAGTTCCATCCGGAGCTGAAATCGCGCCCGTTCGCGCCGCATCCGCTGTTTGTATCGTTTGTGAAAGCGGCTATAGACAACTCGCGTTTGGTTTAATCTGTTCTTAAAAGCAAGGCTCTGAACTAAAATTCCGAGCCTTATTTTTTGCGCTAAAATTCTAAAATCAATCCGCATGATTTATCTTTTTCACAATAATTGCATAACCGATTTAAGTCATTAAGGCTTAAGGCGCTAATGCATTTTGAATTACTTCCGCAATATCTATCGCCGTAATAATTGGTTGAATTGCCGGTAAACCAAACATAGTTTATAATTTCATGCAAAGGAACCACTATATCCTGCATTAAGGCAAAACAAAATTGAGGAGAAAAGCTGTCTGATACAAGCTGACCGCTTTCGTTATTTTTAATATTACCGATGTACACGTCAAAAACTAACCGTGAGTTTCGGGAAAATACACGGACATAATTGCCGTATGGGTCCATCATTCCGGTACGGGCATTTCCATCTTCGCTTTTCCAAGTGTTCGGCACCAAATTTTTGGCAAAAACTACTTCCCTTAACAAAATTGCCGAATTTCCATTTTCATCCTTGCTTTTTCTAATTTCTTCCAAATTTTCCAGCATTCCAAAAATCAAATAACTGTATTCCCCGATTGCTTTGTTAAGCTTAAATTTCTTCATGGCCTTGCTATAACCAGCAATACCGCCTACACTCAGCACACCAATAATAGCTAAAACGCCGAGCATTTCAATCATTGACCGCCCTACGCTGCTGGCGTCATTGCGAGCGCAGTGAAGCAATCTATTCCCCCTGCTCTTTCCTCTTAAAAAATTCATACTCTTCAACATCTTATTCCTCCTATTATGTGTAAAAAAAA
>CAVKTH010000076.1:0-8359 GCA_963659495.1 Bacteroidaceae bacterium
GGTTTTTTATACTGAAAAAAAGCCTTTTCTTGCGGATAAAGAAATTATTTTCCGCAGCAACGGACGCGCCAAAGTTTTTAACATATCCCCCCGTTTGCAGGTGTTTATGCTGATGCTTTTTGCGGCTGTTTTTGCGTGGTCGGGCTATAACTACTATTTTTATCACGTTTCAGCCTCTATTATTCATCACAAAGAAAAAGAACTGGGCAAAACCCGCGACGCTTATATGGATTTGATGTCGGATGTCACGGCGCTGCAGAATAATCTGAAAAGCGTGGTTTCATCTATAGACGAGGCCGGCGACGGACTGGAAGAAATCAAAAATTATAAAGAAAAGGCTCTGGTTGTAGAAGATAAAATCAAGCAGATTGCTGATTCTGAAAGCTGGATTGACGCTGACAAGGTAGAAGAAAAAGTTACCAAAAAAGAAGCTTTGCTGCAAAAAGATTTGGTGCAGACCGAAAATGCGCAGCTGAAACAAAAAATTGAAGAGCTGGGCGGCAAGATTACTAATCTGCAAGAAACCGTAAAAGGCTTGGAAACGGCGGAAATCGCTATTTTGGATAAGGTTCATAAGCTTTCCGGACGCGAAATTGACCAGATTAAATCTTCGCTGACCCAGATAAATAAATCGCTTAAAGTTAAAAACCGCTATTACAACCCTTTGGCGAATATTAAAGAGGGTAAAGGCGGCGCCTATGAACCGGCTCAGGGCATGAAAATAGAAAACCGCGAGCTGCTGAACAAAATGTCGGCGACATTTAAGCAGATTGATATGTTAGAAAATTATAAGCAGGCCATGAAAAGCGTGCCGCTGGGCAAGCCGGTTTACCGCTATCAGCTGAGTTCGTCATACGGCACCCGTCAAGACCCGTTTAAAGCCTATTTGGCAAACCATAAGGGCTTGGATATGCGCGCCGCTGCCGGCAGCCGGATTTCTGCTCCGGCGGCAGGTCGCGTGACTTCTGCCGGCTATCAGAAAAACGGTTACGGCAATATTGTAGTGGTTGACCATGGCAACGGTTTTGTGACAAAATATGCGCATATGCGGAAAATTTATGTAAAAACCGGCGACAAAGTGGCGTATAATCAAGCTTTGGGCGAAGTGGGACGCACCGGACGCGCTACCGGCAACCATCTGCATTATGAGGTGCTGTTCCGCGGCGCCAATGTTAATCCGGCTGCATTTATCACGCTTAACAGCCTGAATTAAGGAGATAAAAATGAGAAGTTTAAAACGTTTAATCTATTTGAAAATTGCCCGCATGAGCCGCGGCTCTAATACTCCGGTGCCAAGCATTATCAGCTGCGACACTAAAATAAAGGGCGATATCTGGGGCGGCGACACCATCCACATTGACGGCAAGCTTGAGGGCAATATTATGTGCAATGAAGTGATTATCGGCACCCGCGGCTATATTGTCGGCGACATCAAGGCTAAATCGCTGAGCGTATACGGCACGATTAACGGCGTGATTGATACCGATGAGCTGTTTGTAGCCAATAACGCGCGCTTAATCGGCAATGCTTACTATAATAAAATTGCGCTGGAGCCGGGGGCGTATATTGAGGGCAACTGTCTGCCGCGCACCCGCCGTCCGGAAGCTCAGGCTAAACCGGCAGCTGCTGCGCAAAACAAGCCGGCAGAACAGCCTAAGGCTGAACCTAAATTAGCCGAAAACAAACCGGCAGAACCGTCGTTAAAAGCTGTGAAATAATGGCGGGTAAAAGCAAAAAATCAGATTTTATTTCTACCGGTCAGGTGGCGCAAAACCGCCGCGCGCATTTTGATTATGTGATTGACGAGGTTTTTCAGGCCGGTCTGGTTTTGACAGGCACAGAGGTTAAATCTCTGCGCTTAGGGCATGCCAATATTAACGATGCTTACGGTATTGTTGAACAAGGCGAAATTTATATGTCAAACATGTTTATTGCCGAATACGTCAACAAGGGCTATGAAAGCCACGCGGAGCGGCGTAACCGCAAGCTTTTGCTGCAGCATAAAGAAATTATCAAAATCCAAAATGCGCTGGCTCGCAAAGGTGCGACTTTGATTGCCATGAAGCTGTATTTTGACAATCACGGACGCGCTAAGCTGGAAATCGGCTTAGGACGAGGCAAAAAGCTTTATGATAAACGCGAAACCGCTAAAGAGCGTGATTGGAACCGTGAAAAATCCCGCTTGCTGGCGCATTAAAAATAGTTTTATAAAATTTCTAACTTCCAAACTAAAAGCCAGATGCTTGTGCATCCGGCTTTTAGTTTGTTTAAATTCCCAGACCGCCTAAAAATCGGCCGTCTTCTTGTTCTGCGGCTGTCGGCTCACGGTAAAATTCTTTTTGAGCTTTGCCGGCTTTAGTGATTTTCCAAAGTTTTTCCGAATTTTCGGAGCCTTGGCATTCTTTAATAAATCCCATGGCAATCAGATGACGGTACGTTTCAAATCCGATATTTTTAATCAGATTTTCAGCGCTGCCTTGTTTAGCCTCTCCGATAACCTTAAAAGCATTTATAATATCTTTCATAAGCATAAAAATTAGTTTGACATAAAAATAACTATCTGAATAAACAAATAAAATATTAACTCATAAAAGTCAATATGTATATTTTAATAAAGTGTATTACAGGTCTAAAAATACATCAATATGAAACAAGCATTTTCTCCGTTATCTTTACACATTTTACAAGCCTCGCTAATTTCCGCCGGCGTCATATCTTTGATATATTTATCGGTGCTGTAATTATGTCTGCTTACAAAAGTATTATCGCCCCGCCATGACATGTAATGCACGCCGTTTTGATATAAAAAAGCAAAGTAAATAGTTGCATGAAGCGGCTGAACAAAATCGCGGAGTATAGCTGTGCAAATTTGCTGCGATTCATTATTATTGTGATATGTAGCAGTATAACTGCCGCCAATTATAACACCGAAAGTCATTGTTTTTTCATTGTCATGATTAGTGTAAACTCTGAGATTATTGCCTATACTATCATGAATGTCCAAGTTGTTAATAGTCCATGTTTCTGGAATAATTCTCATTTCTTGCAGCAACGGACCAATATGCTGGTGCGGCAAACTGCGCAAAGACATTTGATTTTCTAGCATGCCTTGTATGATATGCGTGTATTGGTCAATTACCTTATCAATTTTCCACATCATCATAGCCTTGGAATATCCGGCGATTCCGCCGACTGATAATACACCGATAATCGCCAATACGCCGAGCATTTCTATCATGCTACGACCGCATTCTCTCGCCCCCTGCGGGAGAGAGTGGCGCGACAGCGCCGAGTGAGGGGTATCAATAGACACGTCATTGCGAGTACTGCAAAGCAATCCAGCACCCTCGCCCCTTGAGGGAGAGGGTTCTGAATTGCTCCGCCCTTGGTGCGACAAGATCCTAGGCACAGACTGTGCGTCACGGCCTAGGATGACTGGCGGCAGAGGCGCAAATTCCTTTGGCCGTTCTATGATAGAAATGCTGGGAGTTCTGGCAATTATCGGTGTACTGAGTGTCGGTGGGATTGCCGGTTATAGCAAAGCGATGGAGAAGTTTAAAGTTAACAAACTGATAAATGAATACAGCTACTTAACTTATGGATTACTTGAACACTTAGACGAAATACAAAAAATCAGCCAGCCCACAACAGATAAATATGATATAACCGAGCTTATAGATGCTTTGCAGCTTGTTCCTCAAACTTGGATTGTACAAAGAAGCAGCGTTTCTGGGGTAAATTATAATTACCTTGACCCGAATCAAAATTGGGTCAGTATTTTTTCAAGGAACAATCTTTTGGTATTTGACATTGTTATAGGCGGTCTCACAACTGACGAAAATCAAAATTTCATAGCCGCGAACTTTTCCGCAAATTTCTGCGTTGAACTATTGAACAATATCGCCTACCCTTTGCATTCCGCCTTAAACAGGCTTTATATGTATAAATCTAAAGGCGGCGATAAATTATTCTATGGCGATAATTATTGCAAAAATGACCTTAATTGCATAAGTTCGCTAACTATTGCTAAAATGCATGAAATTTGCTCTGCTTGCACAGGAACAGAAATCTGCACCGTAACGTTAGAATTTTAAATAAAAACTGTTTTATAAACACAAAAAAACAGGCTCAAAAATCAGAGTCTGTTTCTTTTAATTTCAAGACTTTTTCACAGCCTTTCTAACATAGTTATAAATGCTTGTAAGCACTAAAACCAGCAAAACTGCACAGCCGGCAGCGGCAATATAAAACCAGATATTCAGCGGCAGTTCCTCAATATGGTGCAGATTGTACCAAAGGATCTCCGGCGCAGAACACCAAAATTTATAGACTCCGGCAAAAATAGTGCCAAATCCGATAAGAACACCGCAGACACCAATTGTGAAAAGTACACACATACCGGCACATAGCATCATACAGGTTACACACATAGAATGATAATCTAATTCATATTTATTCGGATATTCTTTTTTATAAAAACCAAGCGTAATAAAATTAAACTCATCAAACAAATTATCAATACTTTCCGGTGAGCCTTTTCGCAAGTTTTTCATCAGCTTTATTTTATGTTTTTTCCATCTTCTTCGTTGCTCAAACAAAAGTTCATAACAAAAAAAATGATGTTTACACTGCCAAAAAGTTGCCAGATCCACACAAAAAACAGCAGCCCCCGTGACTATCTCCCAATTTTCTTTCCACTCAAGCAATAAGAACGGAATACAAAAATATATAAAAGCTATCAGAAAATAAATATCAATACATCTGCTATTTTTTCTTAACTCATATTGCTTGTTATTTGTATTTTTGAGCAATAATGATTTAGATATTTGCGGAACCAGAGCAATAACAACGACCACTCCTAAAGTCATAAATAAACCTGTAAAAAATGTCCCCATATACATAACAATAAAATTTAAAAATTAAACAAAATTATACTTAACTCTGTTTAAAAGAAAAACATTTTTACTGATTTTTGTCAAGATATTTTGTATTTAGAGCCTGTAAAAATTATCAGATAATACTGCTTTAATTTTCAAAAAAATATCTCCGATTAGCAAAACCGGAGATATTTTTTATTGCATCTGAATTTTTGATTATTCAAATCTGTGCGGCATTTCCGCTTCTTTTTGCAGCTGAGCCACAAAATCGTCCAAAGACATAACTTCTTGCTTTTCAGAACCCAGACGGCGAACCGTAACCGTGCGGTTTTCTTTTTCTTTAGCGCCGACAACAGCAATTACCGGAACTTTAGCCAATGAATGTTCACGGACTTTGTAGTTGATTTTTTCATTGCGCAAATCTGTTTTAGCCGTCAAACCAGCCTTTGTCAAAGCAGCGGCAACTTCATTGGCGTAATCGTCAAACTCGCTGACAATCGGAGCAACCACAACTTGTTCCGGAGACAGCCACAGCGGCAATTTACCGGCGTGATGTTCAATCAAAATACCTAAGAAACGTTCAATAGAGCCAAACAAAGCGCGGTGCAGCATAACCGGCTGATGTTTCTCGCCGTCTTCGCCGATGTAGGAAATATCAAAACGCTGAGGCAGGTTCATATCTACCTGAATTGTACCGCATTGCCATTCGCGGCCGATAGCGTCGCGCAAAATGAATTCCAGTTTCGGCCCATAGAAAGCACCCTCGCCGGCGTTAATTTCATATTTGTAGCCGTGTTTTTCCAAAGCGTGAGCCAAAGAATTTTCACACAAATCCCAAATTTCATCAGAACCGATACGATAAATGCTGTCCGGACGGGTTGACAGATAAATTTTAATATTATCAAAGCCAAAGTCTTTATAAATATCAAAAATCAGTTTCATAGTGCGGATACACTCGTCTTCCATTTGTTCAGGAGTGCAGAAAATATGCGCATCGTCTTGCGTAAATTCACGCACGCGCATCAAGCCCATCAAAGAGCCGGAAGCTTCATAGCGGTTTACTTTACCAAACTCAGCCAAACGCAGCGGCAAGTCGCGGTAAGATTTCACGCCTTGTTTATAAACCAGCAGTCCGCCCGGGCAGTTCATCGGTTTTACGCAGAATTCCTTGCCGTCTTCGGTTTTGCCGGAATAGTTGTGCGCGCCGTATTTATCCCAGTGGCCGGATGTCACCCACAGGCACTTATCCATAATACGCGGTGTAGAAATTTCTTCATAGCCGTTATGTTCTTGGCGGTTGCGCATATATTCAATCAGCTTGCGGTATACGCGGTAGCCTTTGTCATGCCAGAAAACCGCCCCCGGAGCATATTCCGGCTCAAAATGGAACAAATCCATTTCCTTGCCGATTTTACGGTGGTCGCGCTTAGCGGCTTCTTCAAGCATAGTCAAATAAGCGTCCAATTCTTTTTTAGTCGGCCAAGCGGTTGCATACAAACGCTGCAGCATTTCATTTTTGGCATCGCCGCGCCAATAAGCGCCGGCTACTTTGGTAATTTTGAAAGCATCGCCGATTTTACCGGTTGACGGAACGTGCGGACCGCGGCACAAATCGGTGTACTTGCCCTGACGATACAGAGTGATTGTTTCATCTTCAGGCAAATCTTCAATAATCTGCACTTTATAATGTTCGCCCAGCTTTTTGAAAAATTCAATAGCCTCATTGCGCGGCATTACAATGCGTTCAATTTTTTCATCGCGTTTAACAATTTCGTGCATTTTAGCTTCAATTTTCGCAAAGTCTTCGGTTGTAAAGTTTTCTTTGCAAGAAAAGTCATAGTAAAAACCGTTTTCAATAGCCGGACCGATTGTAACCTGAGCATCCGGCCACAGTTCTTTAACAGCCTGAGCCATAACGTGAGAGCAAGAGTGACGCAAAATTTGTAAACCGTCTTTGTCTTTGGCGGTGATAATAGTGACTGTAGAATCGGTGGTTATCGGAGCGGTCAAGTCCTGCAATTTATCATTAACGGAAACAGCCAAAGCGGCCTTTCCCAAACTCGTACTGATTTTATTGGCGATTTCCAAGCCGGAAATGCCGTCTTTTTCATCTAATATACTGCCGTCAGGCAATTTAATTTTAACCATTTTATCTACCTTTTCACTATTAAAAAGTTCACTATAAGTTTATCAGTTCTTTATAAACCTCAATCGTTTTATCACACATAATTTGTTTTGTAAAATGTTCTTTTACATTTTTTATACCGGCAGCGCCGATTTTTTCTCTTTCTTCGGTAGAAAGATGCAGCGCCCATTCAATAGCCTCGGCCAAAGCCTTGGCGCTGGTGCTTTCATAAAGTCTGCCGGTCACGCCGTCTATCACGGTTTCTACTGAACCGCCGATATTGGAAGCCACCACGACTCTGCCCATAGCCTGCCCCTCAATCGCAATACGTCCGAAAGCTTCCGGCTCAATAGAGGTTGAAAGCACAACATCTGAAACCATCATCGCCGCCGGAATATCCTTGACATTGCGGATAAATAAAAAGCGGTCGGTCAGATTATAGCCGGCAATCATCTTACGCAATTCGGAAGCATACTTTTTGCGCCCTTGGTCGTCGCCGATCATCACGCAGAAAAAGTCTTCATTATCAATTAGATGCAGCGCTTCTATCAGCAATTTCTGCCCTTTCCAGTTGGTCAGGCGGCCAATCAGCGTCACAATCGGCTTGTCTTCTGGAATATGATTATCTTCCAGATATTTAATCATACGTTCGGCGGAAGTTGTTTCCACATTAAAGTTTTCCATATTCACACAGCGGTGAATCAGGCGAATCTTGCTTTCGTCCGTTTTATAATTCTGCAAAATATGCTGCTTAATGTGGTTGGAAATGGCAATCACGCGCTCGCCGTAAGTCATTATTTTGTTGTAAAATTTTTTAATACCCCACGGACCTAAGCCGTATGTGCCGTGAAAAGTAGTCACAAAATGCACGCCGCAGCGCTTGGCCGCCCAATAAGCACTCCAAGCCGGAGCGCGCGAACGGGCATGCACAATGGTAATGCCGTATTTTTTGGTGATTCGCGCCAAACGCAGCGAATTCAGATACATTTTAAATATATTCTTAGTTTTCAGCGGCAGCGTAAAATGCTTAACCTTGATACGCTCCAAATTATATTCCATGCGTCCGCCTTCAGATGCAACATAGTTTTCAATGCCTTGCTTTTGCAGTTCTGAGGCAATTTCAATAGTGCCAAGCTCAACTCCGCCCTGTCCCAATTCCGGCAGAACCTGCAGCACTACAATTTTTTTATTATCTTGATTTTCCATACTTTTCACCTGTACAGTCCAATTTAAATTTGCTGCATTATACAATAAACGCTGCATTTTTCAAAAATTTACGGCAGGTTATGCACATCGGCGCACAAAAAGAGACCCACGCGTAAAACGCGTGGTTCTTCTTTAACGGCTAGAAGCCTTT
>CAVKTH010000077.1:0-8112 GCA_963659495.1 Bacteroidaceae bacterium
GAGAGAGACCTTTGCTTAGCTTATTTTTCATCTTTCTTTCCTCTAAAATTAGGTTAATTTACTAAATCATTTTAACGAAAGATAATCCGAAAGTAAAGATGTTTTTATAATTTAAAAAATGGCTATCCTATAATACGAGCGAGGGGAAGATTGGCTCACAATGTTACGCCGACGCGGCACTCATTCGCTGCGCTCACCGGCATACTGCCGTCTGCCTTTCGTTTGCTCTCGCACTCTCTTTGCGAGAGTTCAAATCTCCGGCTATCCTATAACAAAAAAAGTCCTCAAAAGAGGACTTTCTTTGTTATGGTAGCGAGGGGGAGATTCGAACTCTCGACACATGGATTATGATTCCACCGCTCTAACCAACTGAGCTACCCCGCCATGAACAAAACCTTATTAACTTATATTTTGTTCAATGTCAACAGTTATTTTTGCCTATTTTTAATTTTTTTTATAAGCGACACTCTTTCAGCTAATTTAAATTCATATGCAACCAACGTTATGCCGGAAATAATCAGCGGCAGCAAGTAATAAATTATGCGGTATAAAATCAAAATAGCAAATAAAGTTGCCTGATTTTGGTCGTCCGGCAGCAGTTTGGCAAAAACAATTTCAAACACGCCCAATCCGCCGGGAACTTGGCTGTATACGCCCAAAATCTGCGCAATAATAAAAGCGCCGATAAAAGTGATAAACGGAATGTCTATATAATGTTCCAAAATAGAATAAAGCACCAGCGAGGCCATTAAAATGTCTAAGCTGCCGATAATCATTTGCGCAACCGCCATTTTAAAGCCCGGAGTGTCAAACTCAATTTCTTTTATGATAATCGGCTTTTTATAGTAGGTGCTGCCCCACAGATAAAAGGCTAAGCCGCCGGCAGAAACCAAAATCAGCGCCCAGTTAATCCACGGCGATGATATGGCCGACAGCACATGATGCGGCGAGCAGACAAAGCCCAGCAGCACCAAAAAGAAACAGGCTACTAAATAGGTAAAGCCGGAAAAAGTTACCATTTTTACAATGTCTGAGGCATTTACGCGCCACCGCGTGTATAAACGGTAGCGGATTGCCCCGCCGGAAATAATGGCGTGACCGGCGTTGTTGCTGACGGCAAAGCCTAAAAATCCGGCAAAAATCCATTTCCAAGCCGCTAATTTGCGGTGAATGTATTTCAGAGCCAAAAAGTCATAAGAAGAAAGAGCTACATAGCCGCAGAAAGAGGCGATGCAGGCATATATAATATTTTTTGCCGGAACATCTACAATCGCGTTTTTAATTTCTTCCATAGAGTATTTAGACAGCTGCTTATAAATCATAAAAGCGGCAAGGGCAAAGAAAAATAAGCCCGACCAAGATAAAATCTTTTTGAAAATTCTCTTTTTGCTTCTGCTCTGCATCTTATTTGCTTTCTTTAGGAGTTAAAACGTTCATATCAATATAGCTGCGGATGTCAAACCCGAAAGTCTGGCGTACATACGTTGTTAGTTCTGACGGATTCGGCTTAAAGTTTTGGGCGTCGTTTTGAGCCTGCAGCAGTTGGTCCAGTTGCAGCGAAGCGCCGATTTTATCACGGTATTCAGCCGCCTTAGGTTCATCCAGCACCGCGGCAATGTTATACAGCGAATGCGCCATTAAAGGGTTAGGCGGAGTGATTTTGCCCTCTGTATAAATGCGGGCAAGTTTCATATAAGCTTCAGAATTTCCCTGATTAACGGCAGCGCGGCAGGCGGCAATGCCTTTATTGAAGTTCTGCACGGTGCCTTGGCCTTTAATATACATATCCGCTAAAACCAGCTGAGCTTCGTCCAGATTGCTGTCTTTGCCGGCGGCGCTGCGTATCAGCTTAAAGGCTTCATCATAGTTTTGTTCAAAAACAAAGCCGATGTAATAGGCATATCCGGTCATAAATTTTGCTACGTTGTTGCCGGATTCGGCGGCTTTCTTGAATAGGTTCATGGCAATTTTGTTGCGGGCAGGGTCTTTAACGCCGCCTTTAAGATAAATAAAAGCCAAGTTGGTGGCAGCGTTGTCGTTGCCGAGTTCGGCGGCTTTGCTGAACATTTCTATGGCTTTTTTGGCATTAGCTTCGGTGCCGATTCCGTTAAAATACAGGCTTCCCAAGTTATTTAGGGCAATCGGGTCGTTTTGTTCGGCCGCCATCTGATAATAGTCAAAGGCTTTGGCAAAATCTTGTTTAACGCCGTTGGTGCCGTATAAATACATATAAGCCAGATTCATCTGGTCTTCTAATTTGCCCTCATTGGCTTGTCTGGTGCTTTTTTCTAAGAATGTTTCCTCTTTCCCGTCCGGCGCTGCAACTTTATCATCGGCCGAAAACAAAAGGGAAATCGGTTTTTTTATAAAGCTCAGCATGCCGGAATTTTCATCTGCAGCATCAGCATTCTGCGCAGATTCGCTTTTTTCATCAAGAGCTTGGGCTTTTTGCGGGGCGTTAGGCTCATTTTTACTTGGTGTGTTTAGAGAATCATCATCAAACAAGTCTACCGCCTGAGCATATGAATTTGCTGCCAAAAAAGACGACATCAAGCAGCAAAAAATTATTTTTTTCATAGGCATAATTATCCTTTTCAATTATTTCCGCAAGCATAATAATACGAAAAATGCAGCCTTTCAAGGTAAAAAATAAAATCTCTTGTATTATTTGCCGTTTTGGTTTAGATAAAGCAAAGAAAGGTAAGAAAAATGGTTGCAGAAGCTCCTATATATACAATACGCGGCGCCAAGCTGAGTTTTGGCTTAAATCCGCTTTTTACAGATGTTGACTTATATATAAACCGCGGCGACAAAATTTGTCTGGTGGGACGCAACGGCTGTGGAAAATCTACATTGCTGAAAGTGATTGCCCGCGAAATTGAGCCGGACGACGCCGAGTTTTTTATTCAGCCCGGGGTTCGCATCGGCTATATGCCGCAGGAGCCGGATTTTACGGGTTTTAAAACTCTGCGCGAAGTGGTTGAGGCCGGTTTGCCTAAAGAAGAAAAAAATCAGACCTACCGCGCTGACCGCCTGATAGAATATTTTGCCATAAATGAAAATCAAAATCCGGAGCAGTCTTCCGGCGGGGAGCGGCGCAAAGCGGCTCTGGCGCGTTCTTTAATCGGCGAACCGGATATTTTGCTTCTGGATGAGCCGACTAACCATTTAGACATTACCACCATAGAAAAACTGGAAGATTTAATTAAAAAATTCAGCGGCGCGGTTATTGTCATCAGTCACGACCGCATGTTTTTAGACCATATCTCGCAAACTACATTCTGGCTGGACAGGGGAGTCCTGCGCCGCAATAATAAAGGCTTTTCCGCTTTTGAGGATTGGGAAGACCAAGTTATAGAGCAGGAAATTATAGAGCAGAAAGCCTTAAATAAGAAAATTGCCGAAGAGACCGAATGGCTGCATAAAGGCGTGACAGCACGCCGCCGCCGCAATATGGGACGCCTGCGCCGCTTGCAGCAGCTGCGTCAAGAGCGCCGCGAGCAAATTAAAATGACCGGTTCCGTAAATCTGGAGGCTGAAACTGCTGAACTGCGCTCTAAAATGGTTATTGAAGCCAAGCATATCAGCAAATCTTTCGGCGGCAGAGAAATTGTCAAAGATTTTTCTATCCGCGTGATTAAAGGCAATAAACTGGGTATCGTCGGTCCGAACGGTTCCGGCAAAACTACGCTGATAAAGCTGCTGACCAAGCGTCTGGAGCCGGATTCCGGTTTTGTGCGTATCGGTAAAAATCTGGAAGAGGCTTATTTTGACCAAAACCGCATCACTCTTGACCCTAAAAAAACTTTGTGGAAAACCTTGTGCAACGAGGGCGACCATATCTGGGTAAGGGGACATTTCCGGCATGTTGTGGCCTATCTGAAAGACTTTTTATTTAAGCCCGACCAAGCGCAATGTCCAGTTTCCACTCTTTCCGGCGGCGAAAAAAATCGCTTAATGCTGGCTTTGGCTCTGGCTAAGCAGTCTAATTTTTTGGTTTTGGACGAGCCGACCAATGACTTGGATATGGATACGCTTGACTTGCTGCAAGAAGTTTTGGATGATTATGAGGGGACGATTTTAATCGTCAGCCACGACCGCGATTTTATGGATAAAGTGGCGACATCTTTGATTTATATGCGCGGCGACGGTACGGTTTATGAGCATGTGGGCTCGTATTCCGAGTTGCTGGAAAAGCTTAAAGGCATTCCGCTTAAGATGGATAACCGTAAGCAAACCGCTAAAGAAGAGCCTAAAGTCCGTGAAAAAAACAAAACGCAGAAACTCAGCTATAAAGAACAGTATATGCTGGAAAACCTGCCGAAAGAAATTGAAAAGCTGGGCGAAGAAAATAAAGCTATAGAGGTGGCTTTGGGCAATGCTAATCTTTATACCGACGACCCGCAGAAGTTTGATGAACTGACCTCTAAGTTGGCCGCTAATAAAGAAAAGCTGGAAGAAATGGAAAATCAATGGCTGGAAGTTCAGCTGAAAGCCGAAGAACTTGAAAATTCCTGACTTGAAAAAGTGCGGCGGCTGATTACATAACTTTTTATGTTATGGATTATCAACGGGTTAATATATGGATTTTTTACGGCTGTTTACACCTTGTTTAATCAGCACTACAAGGTGGACGGCTATGTTTTGGGAATATGGCGCGGGTTTGGCATATCGGTGCTGTTCATGCCGTTTTTGCTGTTTTTTCCGGTGCCGGCCAGTGCTTATTATTGGGGATTGCTGATTTTTCAGGGCTGGCTTATCGGAATTTATGACTCACATTTGTTTTTTGCTTCGGCTAAATACGGCGCCGGACCGACATCTCGTTTTATGGCAATAACGGTGCTGGTTACCACGTTTTTATGGTGGCTGCTTACGCCGAAAGAATTTTTTGCGCTTATGCAGCAGGGCAATGTTTTTATCACTTTGCTTTTGGTGCTGTTCGGTTTTACGTTTTGCTATTGGCAGATGATTCGCACCAAAGTGTCGCGGCAGACCGCCCGCTATATTATGCCGGCGGTGTTTGCTTTGGCGGGGATGAGCATTATCACTAAATATATTGCTTTAGGCGGTTCTTCGGTATGGCAGTCTATTGCCTATTATTTATCCGTAGCGACTTTTGTCAGCGGCTGCTATAACCTTAAATGCTATGTTCAGCACCGCCGCGAATTTACATTCCGGCAGAAAATAGGCGAGGTGTTTTCGCGCCGCATGTGGAAAATCGGCGGCTATCTGGTAGGCTTCAGCGCGGCGCTGATTACAGCCAAAACCATGGCTTTGCGGGCTGCTCCCAACCCGGGGTATGTAACCGCCTTGCTGCTGGTGGCTCCGCTGTTTATTTTTGCTTTAAACCGGCATTATAAAATACCGAACGGAGTTTCGGAACGCGCCGGATTTGCTATGATGTTTTTTCTGTTGCTGCTGGCGGTGCTGGTTAACGGCAGCTACGGAATCAGCGACTAAAGGCAAAGCTCGGAAATCAGCGTGTTTAAAACTAAAAAGCCTTGCGGAGCAGCAGCTAAACTCTGAGGCGTTTCCGTCAGCAGATTTAACTCTTTCAGATTTTTAAGGGAGGCGGAATTGATAAATTTTTCCAACGGCTCGCCGATGATGTTTTGAAATGTTGCTTTATCCAGTCCGCGGACAAGGCGCAGGCCGGTTATAATCAGTTCTTCAGCCCTTTCTGCTGATGAAAGCTTTTCGTTGCAGAATGGATAGTCTGCGGCAAAAAAGCCGCCGTTTAGAGTTAAGCGTCCCTGCGCTGATTTGCCGATGCCGATATAATCTCCGCCCTGCCAGTAGGTTAGGTTGTGCCGGCTTTCATAACCGGTTTGGGCAAAGTTTGAAACCTCATATAAATTATAGCCGTGTTCGGCGGCATACTCTCGGGTAAAAGAATATAAATCTGCTGCTTTCTCTTCATCTAATGGTTTAACTTTTTTATTATAAAATACTGTATTTTCTTCAATAGTTAGCTGATACAGCGAAAGGTGCTTCAGTCCGTAAGAGCAGATTTCCTGCAGTTCTTTCTGCCAATTCTGCAAGCTTTGCTGCGGACGGGCATAGATTAAATCTGCCGAATGATTATCAAAAATCAGCACAATTTCCTGCAGGCTCCTGCGGGCTTCGGTTAAGGTGTGGGTACGTCCCAAAAAGCGTAAATCAGCTTCATTTAGGGCTTGCACTCCCAAAGACAGCCTGTTTATTCCGGCAGCTCTTAAATCTTGGAACATGTTAGGATGATTGCTGTTGGGATTAGATTCAAGCGAAACCTCAATATTATCGGCTATAGTCCAGTTTTTACAGATAAAATTTATTATTTTTGCAATATTGCCTGCGCTGATTAAGCTGGGTGTGCCGCCGCCGAAAAATATGGATTTAATCCGGCGTTCCGGCAGCAAATCATGATATTTTTTTAAGGCTTCTAAATACTCTGAAATCAGCTTTTCTTCATCGCAGCCGCGGGCTAATTCCTTATAAAAATCACAGTAGGGGCATTTGCTTTTGCAAAACGGCCAATGAATGTATATGGCTAAATCTTGAGGCTGGTACATCTAAAAAAACAGCGGATATAAAAACGCTCCCCACAAAATCAGCGCATTGACAAAAGCCAGCAGAACCAGCAGGCTGCCGATGTCTTTGGCTTTTTTGGAAAGCTCGTGATAATCCGGAGAAATGCGGTCTATAACCACTTCAACCGCGGTGTTTACCAGCTCCATAATCACAATAAACAGCAGGCTGGAAATCAATATTGCCTTTTGCCACAGAACCAAGTTCAGGTACATGGCAATGGCCGAAAATATCACAAATACAGCCAAATCCTGACGCAGCGCCGCTTCGCTTTTAAAAGCGGAGGTAAAGCCGTCGCGGGAGTATATAAAGGCTTTCAATATTCTTTTAATTCCGGTGTCTGTCGCTTTCATTTTCTGCTCCTTTTTGCACTTATCATAAATATTTTTGGCGCGCCGTCAATATTTATTGTGGCATATAAGCTAAAATATCTTGAAAAGGCCGAAAAAGTTGCTAACATTAAAAGGTGTTGAACTTAAAGGAGAAACAAATGTCCAGATTTGATAACAGCCCGAATTACGGTTTTATCTTTTTTATTGCCCTGATTTCTGCGGTAATTGCCTCGGCGGCTACCAGAATGATGTCGGGCGGCGATGAGCCTAAATTTGCCGTGATTGACGTGCAGCGTGTTGTAATGGCTTCTAAAGATGTTGCGGCTGTAAAAAGCGAACGTGAAAGCCAAATCCAAGAATTGCAGAAAATGGCTAATGACGCTAATGCAAAATTAGCTAAAATCAGCGATGAAGCGGCTAAAAAGAAAGCTTCTGAAAAATATATTGCTGAAATTAACGCTAAAAAAGAAGGCTTTGATAAGGTTTACGCTTCTGCCTTGCAGGCTTCTGACCAAAAATTGAACGATATAATTAAATCGGTTGCCGACAAAGAAGACTTAACCGTGATTGTAAATAAAGCCTATGTTGTTAACGGCGGCGTGGATATTACAGATTCTGTGATTGATATGGTTAAATAATTTTTAGTTTATTGTGCCGAAAAAACAAAAAACTCTTGCATTTTTTATAAATACAAGAGTTTTTTTGTTGTCACAGAATTTTGTGAAAGAAGAAAGCTGCGCCAAGCAAAACGGCAACTACCATAGTTATCGCCAGCAAGTTTAAAATACATTTGCCGGCATGGTGCAGGTTTCTCTTCCATTTGCGGACAGCTTTATATTCATCTTCAAAAGATAAAAATCCGCATAAAATCATTATGAGAAGCAAAAGGAGATAAAGCTCATCCTTGTTGACTATAAAAAGAAAAACCGCTACAGCTAAAAATGCAATAACTAACAGTATTTTCAAAATATTAGCTAATGCTCTGTTCAGCGAAATAAAGAAACTTTTACCCATAATATCTGAAAAATTATAAACAGCATAATTAAATTTATAGCCAATCTTATAACTTATTCTGTCAATTTGTCAATATAAATCGCAAAATTTATACAGATATTTAGTATTTTATGTTTTCCAAAACTTCTGTTTTAGCCATAAATAATACCATCAAAATTCTAAAGTTAAGGTGCAAAGTTCATTGCCGGCAGAACAAGCG
>CAVKTH010000078.1:0-8009 GCA_963659495.1 Bacteroidaceae bacterium
CCCTCACGGGGCGAGGGTTATAGATTGCTTCGTCGTTACACTCCTCGCAATGACGCCGTAACTAACGGCGAGGGATTGCACCGCCCTTGGTGCGACAAGATCCTAGGTACAAGACCTAGGATGACTGGCGGCAGAGACGCAAATTCCTTTGGCAGAAGTATGATAGAAATGCTGGGGGTTCTAGCTATTATTGGGGTGTTATCTGTTGGCGGTATTGCTGGCTATTCCAAAGCCTTGGAAAAGTTTAAAATCAACAAAACTATAGAACAATACAGTTATTTAGTGGCGGGGATGATTGGAAATGTTAAAGAGTTTAAAAAGCTGAAATGTAACTTTTGGGAAATGAACTGGCAGGAATGCGGGCTGCGCGACTATGTGCTTGCAGCAAATTTAGTTCCTGCCGATTGGCATAGCAACAACGCCATAAATCAGCTTATTGATTCTGACGGCAACATGGTTAATGTTTTTTCCCGCGGCGGCAATTTGGTTATGGATTTTCATATCGGCGGTTTTACCAATAATGATGACGGCACCGGAACCACGCCCTATTTTCCGGTTAAGCTATGCCGCGCCCTGATGAGCGATTTAGCTCAGCCGCTGCATAGTGTTGTAGAGCATGTAATGGTTTATAAATCAGGCACAAACTATACGCAATTTTACGGCGACGCTTATTGCGGCGGCGGCAAAAAATGCCTGAACGACATTACTCTGGCCGAAATTAACGATGAATGCCACGGCTGTGAAGGCGGTGTGCAAAGCTGTACTGTAACTCTGGAGTTTTAAGCATTTGTCTTATAATTAACCAAATCTTGCTTGATATGCTCATAAAAATCAGGCGTGATACTGTGATAATCAGAAAAATTGACGATATACGGCAAATAGCTGTCATCAAATTTTTCTTTCAGCTCGCTTAAAATAAACAGCGGCATTTCTTTTTCGCCTTTGATTAAAACATCTAAATCCGAGGTCTTTTCAAAGTTTCCTTTTACGCGCGAACCATAGTAATAAAAGGCATAACTATCCGCATAAGCGTCTAAAATGTCTTCAATAATCCGCTGTTCTTTGTCTGTCACGCCTAAAACCATTCATTTCTCCATTTTATTTTGCAGTTTTTTATACAAAAATTCACAGTCTTCAACTAAATTGTCAACCATACCTAAAATTACCAGAGCTTTAACTTGGCTATATTCGTGGCTGGTGTCATTTCTTCGGTCATAATATTCACGCCACTTTTCCCAAGAATGAATAAATCCATACCCCTCCATAAAACGGAAAATATTGTTCATAGTCAGTTCTTCGTCTTTTTTACCGTATTCCAATTTCAGAAATTTTTTCATTGTTTTCCAAGCTGTTTCAACTGTATATTCATAACGTTTTATACAGGCGTCGGCGATATATTCTTTCATTATTTCCGTGTCAGCAGCTTTGAAATCTTTAGAGCAGTTTTTCAAGGTTGAAATGCAGTTTTTTAAATTTACCAAGTCTAAATTTGATTTATTCATTTTATCCTCACTATGATTTTACTGCTAAATTTATCACATAGAAAATTAAAAGTATATGATTTTTTTGAGATTTTATCCTGTGAGAGAATGAAGCGCTGCATGTTTTTTAAATACCCCTCACCCGCAGGCAAGCCTGCACCCTCTCCCTCAGGGGGCGAGGGTCGTGGATTGCTTCGCTCCGCTCGCAATGACTATATATGAATTAAAATTCCAGTAAATTGCTGCACAAGCCGCCGAGCAAGCCGCAGATATATAACAAAGCGAGAATTTTAAGGTTTTGCTTTAAGGGGCGGTTTACTCTGAACAGCACCAACAGCCCTACTCCGCCGCTGACCAAGCTGCCGCTCATCATGGTGCTGAAATCAATATAATTCAAAATGTACATCTGCGTCAAAATAACCGAAGCCGAACAATTCGGAATAAGCCCGATTAAAGCGCTGAACATTTCTCCCAACAGCGGATATTGCAGAATTTGCGTCAGATTAGCGGAGTTTCCGTAAAATTGCAGGAGAAGATTCAAAATCAGGCTGACCGCTAAAATAAACAAGGTAATGCGTACAGAATGGTAAAGCGCCGGTTTCCAAAGCGGCTCATCTTCTTCGCAATGGCAATGCTCGTTTTGGCACAGCGTTTCAATATCCGGTTCCGGTAAATTATGATGTTTTTTAAACGTAAAATCAATTAAATAGCCAAAAATAATTCCGCATGCGGCTTTATAGCCGATGATTAAAGCAATTAAAGACAGCGGAGCTTCATAAGAAATTAAAATCGGCAATAGCTCGTCGGAGGTGGAAAGAAAAATTGCAAGCAGCGTGCCTAAAGTAATCACGCGGGCGGCAAACAAGTTAGCTGCAACAACCGAAAATCCGCATTGCGGCAAAACGCCCAAAACCGCACCGACCAAAGGTCCGGCCTTGGTAGCTTTTTGAATAGCGGATGTAGTTTTATCTGAAGTTTTGCGTTCCAGATATTCCAAAAACAAATAAGTCACAAACAGAAACGGAAAAATTTTTATGTTATCAATCAGTGTTTCTGCCAATATTTCCAGCATTTTGTAATTCTCCCTTTTGCTAAGGTATATAGTTTATTGCCGGCAATTATGCAAGGCAAAAAGAAAGGAGTACGTTATAAAAACGTACCCCTTAGTTTTAGAAGATTATTAAGATTTCAGATTTAGGTCTGGTTAACGCGCCGGATGCTTAGTTTGAATGACAAGCATCAATGCTTTCCATGGCAGCTTTTTCAGCCTCAGAGAACTCTGTCTCTTCAGACTTCTTGCCCTGAGCCTTTGGCTTGGCACCATACGCAATCGCCTTCTGAATCTTATCAAGAGACGGATAAGGCTTGCGGGTATAAAGCACAACCGTTGGCTTCTGAGAGAAAATCTCACGGGCAGCAACCTTAACATCATGAGCAGTTACCTGATAAAGGTCGCTGATCACGCTGTCGGCATCGTAATCAATGTCACGACCGAGCAAAGACCATGCAGCCTCAACTGAACCAGGCAAAACTTCGTTAGAAACGACGAGGCGCTCATTGGCAGCACGGGAACGAGTTGTTTCCATACGGCGTTCTGTAGCTTCGCTGTCCTGCAAACGCTTGATGTTAGCCAGTACAATGTTGAAAGCGGCATCAAAGTGACGCTTACCGGAACACTTCAGCGTAATACACAGAGTGCGGAGACCGAAGTAACCGGCAACCTTGACATTGGTATCGGCATCAATCTTGGCTTCTGCCATAGAACGTTCCAAGCGGCCGGCAAGCATACTCATCAGAATGTTAGTCTCTGCCGTATTGTACGCCTTAGGCAAATACCAGCCGAGACGGGCAACATGCTTAGCACCTTCGCCCTGAATGAACTGGAAACCACCGGTATAGTCAAGAGAGCAATCAGCTTTCTTGGTGCCGGCAGGAAGCTTGCCGAAGTACTTTTCTACAACCTTTGCTACTTCATTGACGTCCTCTTCAGGATGTTCCGAATCAATAGGACCGCAGTAACTGACGACGATATTGTTACCGACAAGATTGTCAGCCATGTACTCCTGAACATCCTTAACCGTAAGCTCCTGAAGCTTTGCAATATACTCATCTGTAGACCACAGCTTGCTGTTGCCAAACGCAGTATGCTTGTAAGCAAGCTTCACCTGACGTTCTGGGAGCGGAGCCAAGTCTTCAGTATGCTGAATAACATCCTTGATAACCTCAGTCAACGCCTTCAAAGTTACTGGAACTTTCACACAGCCTGAAAACAACGCCTTAACTGCCTTGCTCAAAGTACTGGTACCGTTTGCATTGTAAACGATAAATGAAGTCATAGAACCGCCGAAAACTGAGCCAGTACCATGAGTATTGCTTGTAACAAGCTTCTCATAGACACCGGCAACACCAACCTTTGGCTCGTTTGCATGACCAGACTTGAAAGTCAAAGACACTTCCTTAAACTCACATGCGTTCTTACATACGATAGTAACACCGTTAGCTAAAATCTTCTTCATAATGCGAATAATTTAAAAAGTTAATAAATATGTTAATAATTGAATTATGCCTATATCTATAACCCTCACATTGACAAAAGTCAAGACCTTTTTTGAAAATTTTTTATATTTTGTCATTTTATGCACAGATTATATATAAAATAAGTATGTGGCAAACTGCTTTTAAAAACTTGATTTTTACCGGCGATATGCTATAAATCCGCTATAAACATTATTGTTTTGTAACCCATACAAAACCTTTGGCTTTAAGCCTTTGATGTTTTGTAATTTTAATTTAAACTTTTAAGGATACTATCTATGTCAGATGTAAAAATGAAAATGATGGATGCCAACGAAGCGTGTTCTTCTGTTGCACACCGCATGAACGAAGTCTGCGTTATTTACCCGATTACTCCGTCTTCTCCGATGGGCGAATGGGCTGATGCGTGGTCTGCCGCAAAACAGAAGAATCTGTGGGGTGTAATTCCTCAGGTGCAGGAAATGCAGTCTGAAGCAGGCGCAGCAGGTGCTTGCCACGGTTCTTTGCAAGCCGGTGCCCTCACCACAACATTTACGGCTTCTCAAGGCCTTTTGTTGATGATTCCGAACATGTATAAAATTGCCGGCGAATTGATGCCGTTTGTTATGCATGTTGCCGCCCGCTCTTTGGCTTATCACGCCTTGTCTATCTACGGCGATCACTCCGATGTTATGGGCTGCCGCCAAACCGGTTTTGCAATGCTTTGCTCTAACTCCGTGCAAGAAGCTCACGATATGGCTGCCATTGCGCAAACCTCTACTTTGCGCTCCCGCGTTCCGTTTTTACATTTCTTTGACGGTTTCAGAACTTCTCACGAAATTAAAAAGATTAAGCTGCTGTCCGATGACGATTTGCGCGCAATGCTGAAAGACGTTAATTACAAATTTAACGCCGAACACGCTTTGCGTCCGGAAAATCCGGTTATCCGCGGTACTGCGCAGAATCCTGACGTGTTCTTCCAAGGCCGTGAAGCTGCTAACGTATATTATGATAAAGTTGAAGGCATTGTTCAGGAAGAAATGGATAAATTCGCCAAAATCAGCGGCCGTCAATATCATGTTGTTGACTATGTCGGCGCTGCTGACGCTGAAAACGTTATCGTGGTTATGGGTTCCGGTGCCGAAACAGTTGAAGAAGCTATTGAATATTTGAATGCTCACGGTGCTAAATTGGGCGTTTTGAAAGTTCATCTGTATCGTCCGTTCCCTACCGAATCTTTCTTGAAAGCTTTGCCGAAAACCGTTAAAACCGTTTCTGTTTTGGATAGAACAAAAGAATCCGGCTCTTTGGGCGAACCTTTGTATTTGGACGTTGTTACCGCTTTGTCTCAAGCCTTTTCAAACGGCAAATTGGCAAGCTTGCCGAAGATTTACGGCGGCCGCTACGGTTTGTCTTCTAAAGAATTTACACCGGCTATGGCTAAAGCTGTGTTTGATAACGCTGTTTCCGCAGCTCCGATTAACGGCTTTACTGTTGGTATTAACGATGATTTGACACATAAATCATTGGCTTATGATGCTTCATTTGAAGTTGAGCCGGATGATGTTGTGCGTGCCGTATTTTTTGGCTTGGGTGCCGACGGTACGGTTGGCGCTAACAAAAACTCTATTAAAATTATTGCTGAAGACGCCGGCAAATACGGTCAAGGTTACTTTGTTTACGATTCCCGCAAATCCGGTTCTATGACTACATCTCACCTGCGTTTTTCCGATAATCCGATTCGTTCGGCTTATTTGATTACTTCAGCCGACTTTGTTGCTTGCCACCAATTCCAATTTATGAATAAAGTGGATATTCTGCGCATTGCTAAAGACGGCGCCACATTCTTGCTGAACGCTCCATACAAAGCCGATGAAGTTTGGGATCATCTGCCGATTGAAGTTCAAGAAGAAATTTTGGCTAAGCACCTGAAATTCTACACAATTAACGCCGTAGAAGTTGCCCGTGCTACCGGTATGGGACAACGCATTAACACCGTTATGCAGACTTGCTTCTTTGCAATTTCCAACATTTTGCCGAAAGATGAAGCTATTGCTCAGATTAAAGCCGCTATTAAAAAGACTTACAGCAAAAAAGGCGATGCCATTGTGCAAAAGAACTATGCCGCTGTTGACGCTTCTTTGGAACATTTGTTTGAGGTTTCTTATCCGGATCACGTTACATCTAAGTTCCATCGTTTGGCAGCTGTTCCGGCAGATGCGCCTAAATTTGTACAAGGCTTGACCGCTACATTGATTGCCGACAACGGCGACAGCATTAAAACTTCTGATTTGCAGGAAGTTGTTGACGGTACCTGGCCGACAGCTACAACTCAATATGAAAAGCGCTGCATTGCTACTGAAGTTCCGGTTTGGGACGCCAATACTTGTATTCAATGCGGTAAATGCTCAATCGTTTGCCCGCACGGCGTTATCCGTATGAAAGTGGCTTCGGAAGAAGAATTGAAGAATGCTCCGGTTACTTTGAAAACTGCAGACTATAAAGGCAAGGAATTTGCCGGCAAGAAATTTATACTGCAAATTTCTCCGGAAGACTGCACCGGCTGCGGCGTATGCGTAACTGCTTGTCCGGCTAAAAACAAAGAAAATCCGGAATTGCACGCAATCAATATGGATCATATTGAAAACCACTTGGAAGCTGAAAAAGCTAACTGGAAGTTCTTTGAAACATTGCCTTATGTAAAGAGAACCGAAGTAGCTAAAAACTTGCCGAAGACAACGCAAATGATTCAGCCGTTGTTTGAATTCTCAGGTGCTTGCGCTGGTTGCGGCGAAACTCCTTATATCAAATTGCTGACTCAATTGTTCGGTGACCGTATGGTTGTAGCTAACGCTACCGGTTGTTCTTCAATTTATTCCGGTAACTTGCCGACAACTCCTTATTGCAAAGACGAAAAAGGCCACGGTCCGGCTTGGGCAAACTCTTTGTTTGAAGACAATGCCGAATTTGGTTTGGGTATGCGCATCTCCATTGACCACGAAGAAGTTACAGCCAAAACCTTGCTGGAATCTATGAAAGCAGAATTGGGCGAAGTTGCTGAAAAGATTTTGAGCAATCCACAGTCCAATGATATGGAAATTGACGCTCAGCGCGACAATGTGGCTGCTTTGCGCGCTAAGTTGGCAGCAATGAACAGCGAAGAAGCTAAACATTTGAGCGAAATCGCCGACTATCTGATTAAGAAATCCGTATGGATTATCGGCGGCGACGGTTGGGCATACGATATCGGTTTCGGCGGTGTTGACCACGTTATCGCTTCCGGCCGCAATGTCAATATTCTGGTTGTGGATACCGGCGTATATTCTAACACCGGCGGTCAGCAATCCAAAGCTACACCGATGGGTGCTTCCGCTAAATTTGCCACAGCCGGTAAGGAATTGCCTAAGAAAGATTTGGCAATGATTGCTATGTCTTACGGCAATGTTTATGTGGCTCAGGTAGCTATGGGTGCCAACGATATGCAGGTTATTAAAGCTATGAACGAAGCAGAAGCCTATGACGGCCCGTCTTTGATTATCGCTTACTGTCCTTGTATTAACCAAGGCCTGAATATGGCAGACGGTTTGTCTCACCAAAAGAACGCTGTAGAAACCGGCAGCTGGCCGTTGTTCCGTTTCAATCCGCTGAACGAAACAGCTGGCAAAGCTCCGTTGACTTTGGATTCTAAAGCTCCGTCTAAACCTTTGGCTGACTTTATGTCCAGTGAAACACGTTTCCAGGTTGTCAACAAGATGAACCCGGCGCGTTATGAAGAATTGCTGGAAAAAGCTCAGAAAAACGTTAACGATAAGCATACTTTGTTGGAATATATGAGCCAATATAAATAGTATGCGAGCTTAGCGCAATAAAAGAGAGAAAATTCATTCAGAATTTTCTCTCTTTTTGTATTTTGATTTTCCGGTTGACTTATGGAGTGAGGCTGGTGTAGAATAAGTATAGTAATTAACCTAAAAATGAGGAAAGAAAGATGAAAAATAAGCTAAGCAAAGGTCT
>CAVKTH010000079.1:0-7610 GCA_963659495.1 Bacteroidaceae bacterium
GCAGAGAGAGAGAGAGAGACCTTTGCTTAGCTTATTTTTCATCTTTCTTTCCTCTTATTTTAAGTTAACTACACTATTATTCTACAACAGCCGCACTCCATAAGTCAACTGCAAAATAAATTAGCATATTTTAAAAATCTATAGTAACAGAACACACTTCTTTTTTTGAACAAAGTTCACAGTTGTCATGTATTTCGCTGATACTAATGTTATTTAAACACTTTCGTCCTGCAGAACAATTTTTATCGCCATAAAAAGTTGATGAATTTCCAGCAGATCTATAAAAAAGTAATAGTTCTAAGGAAGAATGTAAAGGCTTAACCACATTACTGACAAGTTCGGTACAAAATTTAGTGGAAAAATTTTCGGTTATCCATGAACTTTCATCAGGAAATTGTGAACCACCTAAGACAAAATCAAAACGAAGATTTCCGTTTCTTGAATAAATAGCTATAATATTGCTATATGGGTCTTCAAATAAATTTTCTTGTGTAGAATCTAAATTATTTGTTTTCATATTCCAAGTTGACGGAACTAAATTTAAAGCGTTTGCTAGTTTTATAAGTGGAGTAATTTTTCCGTCCCCATATTTAGTGGAATATTTAAATTCATCTAGGTGTTCCAACATTCCATAAATTAAGTAGCTATATTCTTCAATCGCCTTATCAAGCTTGAACTTCTCCATCGCCTTGGAATATCCGGCAATCCCACCGACGCTCAACACCGCAATAATAGCCAAAACTCCGAGCATTTCAATCATGGATCGGCCTTTTTCTAAATTTTTATACATAGTTCTAAACCTCCGTTTAATTTTGTTGTACATAAAACAAAACCCGCACAAAGCGGGCGGATGTTGAGAAACCGTATATCATCAAACGGCTCGGCTTATTCAGCTCATAGCCTTATTCAGCCGACATCCGTCCAACGGAAATCGGCATAACTAATTTTAAGTCGCTTATGCTTAAAGCGACTGATGATAAAAGGGTTCTCACGCCCTAGACAGACTATCATCTATCCAAAAATCATTTTAACTAAAGATAACCCGAAAGTAAAGGATTTTTATAATTATATAAAAACAAACATTTTATTTTCAAATTTGCAAAAATAAAATAACTCCGCATATCATTATGACATGCGGAGTGCAGAAGAAAAACAATGTTTAAGGATTATTTTTCATATACTTCAACAGAAGCCGGAACTTGTCCTGCAGGCTGCTGCAAAACAGGCTGACGGGTTACAACCGGCTGAGCCATAACCGGCTGAGCATTCATAACAGCCTGACCTTCGCCGTAGCAGTTGCCGGTTGCGCAAGCTTCGCCGCGGTTAAACGGACGGGTTTCAAATGAAGTTGTTTCATAAGTACGAGGTTCATATACTGTGTGATATGTTGTGTTTTTATAAACAACTTTTACCGGAGTTCTAACGGTGTATTCAGTAGGCTGGCAGCCGCCGCAAGGACGTGCAGCCGGAACAGGAGCCGGAGCTGCAGCTTGGCAAGTATGGCAAGGACGTGCAGCCGGACGAACCGGAGCCGGAGCAGGTTTTTCTTTAATTAAAGCATCGCCGCAGCCGCTTTCGCCGGCATAACGATAGTTACGGTTTGCTGTTTCTTCATCGCTGGCACATGCAGCCAAGCCTGCAACCATAGCAACAACCAGCAATTTTGTTAAATTTTTCATTATATTCCTCCAGTTCTAAATCTGAACAATTCAATCTTTAAATTTCATCTAAATTCATTATTAACAGAAAATTAAACATTTGTTAAGTATTTTTTTATGTTTTTACAAAAAATGTACAAAAAAATATAAAATATCTCGGTTTTAATTATTTTTTTAGCAAAATATTAACATTTTTTAATTTTAAACACTTTTTGTGATATTTCTATAACATTTTGATTTATAATAATTTTATCTAAAAATCCGATTCGTAAATTTTAGGTCTAATCTAAAGATTAATGACTTATTTATTATATATAGCTCCTGTTTATAAAAAAACAACCGCTATTGCAGCGGCTGTTCAGGTTCGGATATTTCTTGCAGATCCTCGGGCGTCAAGTCTATTTTATGTTCTTGAATAAGAGCATAGCCCTTGGTTGCTTTGCCGTTTTCAAAAACGACTTCCACCACCAGCGTTCCGTCCTGATTATAGGTTCTGTAGGTGCCGTTCGGTTCGCCCTTGGTATAGTTAATTTCATTATGTATAGAGCCGTCCGGATAAAAATTCAGCATTTTCCCGTTCATCAGGCCGTCTGTGAAATTGCCCTCAAACACAATATTGCCGTCTTCGTCATAAAAACGTCCCAAACCGTCCGGCTTGCCGTTTTTGCTTTTGACTTCCATTTTTACATTGCCGTTAGGGTAATATATTTTATAAGTGCCGTTAATCGGTTTTTCATTTATATCATAAACCACGCCGTCAACAACGTTGGTGTTGTTTTCGTTATAAATTTCATCGCTGTCCGATTCTCCGCAAGCGGCTAAAAAGCTGATTAGCAACACGCCTAAGATTCTGATTTTCATCTGTATAACTCCTTTTACCAACAATTATACTATATAAATCGGAGTCTAAAGTCAAATATGAATATTTTTAGCTCACAATTTGTGTGAAATCGGCGCAAAATATACTATTTTCTGGGGTTTGACGTCATTTTTTGTTTGACAAACCGTTTTTAATCCTATTAGATAAAAGGCGAGAACAAATTCTCAACTTTAAATTATAACTTAAAGAGGAATATAAAAATGAATAAAAGTGAATTGATTGACAGCATGTCTGCTGCTTCTGGTTTGAGCAAAACAGATTCTGCAAAAGCTTTGGATGCTTTCATCACAGCTGTTTCTGAAGCTTTGAAAGCCGGCGACGATGTTCGTTTGGTTGGCTTCGGTACTTTTGCTACTTCTAAAAGAGCAGCTACAACAGCTATCAATCCGCGTACTCGCGAAACTGTAAAAGTTGCAGCCCGCACAGTAGCTAAATTCAAAGCCGGTAAAACTTTGCAAGACATTGTAAACGGCTAATTGTTTTTACATTACAAAAATTTAGGCAGAATGCCGGTGCTTCTGCCTTATTTTTATGCCTGATTTCTAAAAAAATATCGGTTTGCTTTTGCGGCAGACCGATATTTTTTAGGAAGTTACTTGGTGAATAAAATTATTTCATGAAAGAATTTTTAAGATTATTCAAAGAATTTTTGGTGTCGTCCAAAGCTTTTTTCTGCTCAGCGGCTTTAGCTTCGCGTTCAGCTTTTTGAGCGGCTTGCTTTTCTTCCAATTCTTTCTTTTTAGCAGCCTGCTGTTCTTCTAACTCTTTCTTTTTAGCTTCTAAACTAGCTTTTGCATCTTCATTGGCCTGAGTTACGCTGTCAATTTTGTTCTGAGCCTGCTGAGCAGCAGAAACTAAATCAATTTTTGCTTCGGCGGCGCCGGCAACCAAAATAGCAGCAACTGCTAAAACTAACAATTTTTTCATATTTATTCTCCTTATAAAAAATGTTTTCTGAGGCAGATATTAAATGAGCAGATTGCAAAAAGCAAGCAAATAGCAAAACATTTATACAGAAAACTGCAAATACATACCTGATTGTAAAAATAAATGTTTGTAACAATTTTTTTCCTTGATTTTCAAAGCCTAAAACTATATATTAAAGCGCAGTAAAAAGGGGATAAAATGTTTTGTCTTAAAAAAATTACGGCATGCGCGGCGGTTGTTTTATGGGCAGCGCCGGCTTTTGCCAACAATGACGACAGCGCGCTGGAATCGTATAACCGCGCGATGTTTGACTTTAACCTGAAAGTTGATGAATATGTAACCAAGCCGCTGGCTAAAGGCTACCGCGCCGTTACCACAAAATTTATACGCGAGCGCGTCAGCAACTTTTTCAGCAACTTGCGCGAGCCGGCAACCATGATTAACCATTCTTTGCAGGGAAATTTTGCAGAATCCGGAAAATCGGCGGGACGCTTTGTGGTAAACAGCACTTTGGGCTTGCTCGGCACTTTTGATGTGGCTTCAGGCTGGGATATCCAAAAAAATAAGACCGGATTTGATAAGACTTTGGCTGATTGGTGCGTTCCGGACGGACCGTTTGTGGTGCTGCCGCTCTTTGGTCCAAGCACTCCGCGCGCGGCTACCGGCATGGCAGTTGATGCTGTGGCCGATCCGCTGTATTGGTCTAATCAATATATGAATTTCGGGCAGGACTGGAAGCGCTACAGCTTTATTTACGGTCTGACCGCTCTGGGGTTTGTCAGCGTGCGTGAAGAAAATTTGGAATTGGTGGATAATTTAACCGCTAACGCCGTAGATGCCTACAGCATGGTAAAATCAGCCTATGTGCAGAACCGTCTTAAAATAGGCTCTTGCCAAAGCACCGCCGACGACAGTTCGTCTGCCAGCTATGATTTTGATTTTGATGAAGACGATGATGAATAAATAAAAAAGGATAGGGACTAATGAAAAAACTGTTTGCTTTGTTATTGTTTACTTTGTTTTGCACTCAGGCGCAGGCCGCGGTCAATGCTCAGGAAGCGGAAAATTTTATTAAAAAAACTACACAGCAGGGCATTGAAGAGCTGATAAACGCCAATGTGTCGGAAGCCGAGAAAAAAACTCGCTTTACCAAACTGTTCAATGATGATTTGGACTTGGATTTTATCGGTAAATTTGTGCTGGGGCGCTATTGGAAAACGGCTACGCCGCAGCAGCGCACAGATTTTATTGATGTCTACCGCAAGCTGAATATTCAGACTTGGTCGGAGCGTTTTAATGAATTTAAAGGCAAGCACTTTGAATTTTTAGGCACCGAAAATTCTAAATCGGCCGACCAGATTTTTGTTAATACGCAGGTTCCGATGGAGGAGGGCGCTCCGGCTTCGGTTAAATGGCGCGTTAAAGAAACCAACGGACGCATGCGCATTGTGGACATTATTATAGAAAATGTCAGTCTGGCGCAGACCGCCCGCAGCGAATATACGGCCTATATTAAAAAATCGCCGAACGGAATTGACGGTTTAATCAAAGATTTGCGCGCGCGCTTAAAATAATTGATACAAGGGGCTTGCAAAGCCCCTTAAACTTTGCTATATTACTTTTCGTATTTGCGGAGAAAATAAGTCTATGATTGTTGACGGGTACAATACAAAACAGCGGAATATTCTGATTAACAAGTGCTTCTATCAAACAACCATGAAAATTATGCACTTGTTTGAAGAAAAAGGAAATAATGATTTTGCCAACAAAACCATTGAGGCTATTGCCGCCTATCATGATATTGTGCAGCACAAAAAACGCAACAACTTTGACAAAGACTACAACGCCGCTTTTGAAACCATTGATTCCGCCATCCGCAATATTGCGAACAAAGTTTTTTATATTTACGGTCAGGACAGCTTTAATCATGCGTATGATTCTTTTAGGGACTACAACTATGTGCAGGCTGTGCGCGGGCGGCTGCATCTAAAATAATTAGCTGTTAATTTTTTGTTTGTTTAGATTGCTAATTTTTCGGCATTGATTGATAATGCAGAATATAATTAAAAAAATGTGAGGTAGTGATGAAACAAATATCTGTAATCGGCTGCGGCCGCTGGGGAACGTTTTTAGGCTGGTATGTAGCAAATTATTGTCAGGTTGACAGCGTGCTGCTGTATGGAATGGCTGGTTCTCCGTCTTTTGAAGACTTGAAAAATACCCGGAAAAATGAATATTTGACCTTGAGCGATAATATGCAGCTGACTTCGGATATTGCAGAAGCGCTGAAAAATGATTTTATCATTGTTTCTATCAGCTGCCAAAATCTGCGCAGCTTGGCCAAGCAAATCAACGGCTATGACGTGAACGGCAAAACTTTCTTGTTGGCAATGAAGGGGCTGGAAGAGCCGTCGGCTAAAATTTTGGCAGAAGTGTTTAAAGAAGAAATAAAACAAGATATCCATATTGCAACGCTCGGCGGTCCGGGGCATGTTGAAGATTATATGCGCAAAGTTCCGTCGGCGGCCGTGATTGATAGTTATGACGCTGAGACACAAGACCGTGTTATTAAATTTATGCAAAGCGATTTAATCCGCTTTTATTACGGCACGGATATCATCGGCAATCAGGTGGGCGCGGCTCTGAAGAATGTTATCGGCATAGCCGCCGGCATTTTGGACGGGCTGGGCTGGTATGGCTTAAAAGGCGCCTTAATGGCGCGTGCGCCGATAGAAGTCGGGCGTTTGATTAAGTTTAAAGGCGGAAATCCGGCTTCTGCTTATGGTTTGGCGCATTTGGGCGATTATGAGGCGACTTTGTTTTCTAAAAACAGCCACAACCGCATGTTCGGCGAAATGTTTGCTAAAGGCGAGCGTTACGGCAAACTGGCAGAGGGGGTTGATACTTTGCGCGCTGTAAAAGCTATCGCCGACCGTGAGCATATAGATATGCCGATTTGTCAGGCTCTGTATAAGGTTATTTTTGAAAAGGCCGATATAGAAAAAACTATCCGCGGCTTGTTTGACCGCTCGCTGAAAAAAGAGTTTGATTCTATTTGCTAAAAGCTTAATAAAAAAAATCCCCGCCTGTAAATTTTATAGACGGGGATTTTTTAGCGCCAGCTCATTCCAACATAGCAAGAATCTTTTTTTACGCAGGATTTGCAGATTGTACTTATTTCAGAAAGCGTCATATCAGACAGGCATTTTACTTTGGTATAATTTGAATTATAGCAGCTTTTCGTATAAACCATAAAACTGCCGCTGTTGGTTATTGCGTCGTTAGCAATAAATAGTGCTGCGTAATCCATATTTGTTGCTAAAGGATATACAACATCATGCGACAAAGCTAGGCATAACTGATAAGCGTATTCAGAATCTTTGTTTATACCATCTGGAACAATGTATATATCAGAAGTAAAGACGCTTCCATTAACTGCATTATTTACATAGGTATTGATTTTATTTCCCAAAGAATCGGTTATAAATTGCTGATTTACAAATTTCCAAGTTTCCGGCACCAGCTTTGTGTCTATAACAAATTGGGATAAGAATCTGTCGTTATAGTCTCCGGTGTAGGTTTTAAATAAGCTTTCCTGATATTCCATTAACCCGGTCATAAGCATAGTATATTCTTCGGTCATTTTGTTGATTTTGTATTTCATCATCGCTTTGGAATAACCGGCAATACCGCCGACACTTAGCATCCCGATAATCGCCAGCACGCCGAGCATTTCAATCATTGACCGCCCAGCAGAAACCGCGTATAGCGGCGCATCTAAAGCGGTTTTACGCTGTCTCAAAAAATTCATGTACGTTTTATGTACACTAGGATTTTTTTCGCAGCTAGAAACCACTTTATCTACACCACTCTCCGCAGTTTCAAAGAGTTTTGAGGCGTATTGACGCACGACATCCAAACACTTTGATAGGATATTGTTTCTTTCGGCGTCATTGCGGGCGGAGCGAAGCAATCTATAACCCTCGCCCCGTGAGGGAGAGGGTGACGCCTTGGCGTCGGGTGAGGGGTACTTAAAGAACATACAAAAGGCACTAAATAAACGTCCTAAGCACCAACCCGAAACGTCATACTTGTCGCCACACCCCGCAGGCTGTGGCAGACGAGTATCCATAACTTTGTTGCCA
>CAVKTH010000080.1:0-7407 GCA_963659495.1 Bacteroidaceae bacterium
TCCGGCGGAAAATGTGTAGAGCAATGCGCGGCCAGCGGTTATACTTTAACCAGCGCTAAAGATTCTCATTGCTATTCATGCACAACCTGTCCGACAAATTCTTCTAAATATAAATGTACAGAAAATGTTCAGACCGGCTATCAGCTGAGCGGCAATACCTGCGTTTATAAATGCTCGGATTATACCTTAACCAGCAAAAAAGACGAGAACTGCTACACTTGTACACCTTGCCCGTATGATTCTTCTAAATATAAATGTACGGAGAGTGTTAATAGCAACTATCAGTTGGTAAACGGCGTATGCTCTAAGAAACCTGTTGAAAAACCGACTATTACAATTACTTTGGAATACGATTATAAAAGTTCTGGTAGCGGCTATTCTGGCAGCAGTTCTAGTCTTATAAAATTCACTAACACAGCATCTGATGGTAAAAGCTATACTGTTAAGCTAATTATCAATGGCAGCGGAGATGATGGTATCAACTATCCTCTGACTGTGACTTCTGGTAATTGGGTAACTTATAGCAGCAGTTATTTTGAAACTAGTGATAGTGATTACGGAGGTAACGGAGATGACCGGGATAGAAGTACCGCTTCAACTGCAAGTGATATGTCTGTTGTAATCAATAATCAGACGGTTAAAACAGGTTTGTCTGTAACAAGTCTTGCCGGAAAATCCTACACAACCGATAATTATATTATCAAGTTTGTTGAGAACAAAACATGTGCTCAACTTGGGTACAAAAATGAGAATTCTTGCGGAAAAGGTTATGGACTAGAATCGGCAAAAGATGCATCCGGCAAATATATTATAGGTAGCGACGGTAGTTGTTATAACTGTATAAAAGATGTCTGCGAAAAAATGAGTACAGCAAACACATATTACTATACACCTGCTCAAAAAATGAATCCTAAAGTACAATGCGGTGAAGGTATATCTTTTGTATCCGAAACTATTAATGGTACTAGATGCCTAAAATGTGCAAAAGGACTAGGAGGGGGTTGTTCTTCCGATGGCACAAATAAAGCAGTTATTTCCTGTGTATTTGACCATTCAAATGGAACAACAGGCTATTATCGTTGCACTACAGATGTTCCTTGCTGCGGGTTTAGTGGTTTTACCGTTTACAACAACGGCTCTAAAAAATTCGCAGGAGGCTGCGGTGTTTCTGAAACAACTGTAGAAGGTGGACTTACAGGTATTTCTACTTGTGAATTTAAAGGCACTGGCACAAATGTAGTAGGCAAGTCTACAGCGTCTTCTAATAGATGTGATTTTAGCTATAAAAGGTAAATTACTTAACATTTATTTCTTATAAGGAGGTGGTGTAACACTTAAAAAAATATAAATCGTAAAGTCTAAATTAAACCGCAGTTCTCCCCCAAGTTTACTGCGGTTTTTTGTTTGTGAGAAAAATATAACCGCCATACTTATAAAGTATAGCGGTTATACAAACGTCAGGCTGCCGAAAACTTATTTATTCCAGCCGCGCAAAATATAGTCGCTGAGTTTTTCACTAAAGAATGAACTGTCGCTAATCGCCTCGCCCTCAGATATTTTGGCTTGGTCTAACAGCAAACGGCAAACTTCTTCCACCGTCGGACGCTCTTTGTCGTCAAACATACTGTCCGCTAATTTAATAATCAACGGGTGGTAAGGATTTACTTCCAAAATACGCGAGCTGGCAAACGCGGTTTGTTGCTGATGGTTGCGCATTAAGCGCTCCAAGTGAATGCTCATCTGTCCGTTTTCCACCGTCAAGCTAACCGGACTCTTGGTCAGTTTTTCGGTTGCTACCACTTTGCCGACTTCATCCTTAAACAATTCCGCCATAAAATCGGTAAGTTTCTTTAGGCTGCCATCATCGGCTTTCGGCTCTTTGCGTTCAAACTTCAAGTCTATATCTGCCTGCGAAACATGCTTAATCGGATAGCCTTTAAAGTTGGTTAAAGTCTGAACCCAAAATTCATCAATTGGATCGGTCAGCAGTAACACCTCCAAGCCTTTTTCTTTAAATGCCTCAAGCTGCGGATTGTTGCGCAAGGTTGGAATATCATCGCCGGTGATGTAATAAATGGTAGTCTGCCCCTCTTTAACGCGGGAGATGTACTCATCCAGCGAAGTCAGCTTATCCTCAGAGTTGGTGGAATAAAAGCGCGAAAGTTCGGCAATTTCCACTCGGTTGGCCGGATCTTCATAAATTCCCTCCTTAAACGCCATACCAAAGTTTTTCCAAAACTTCATATAATCATCATAATCTTCAGAGCGTTTTTTCAATTCCTTAAGAATACGCGAAACCGTTCCGCTGCGAATCTTGGCAATTAAAGCGTTTTGCTGCAGCATTTCACGCGAAATATTCAGCGGCAAGTCGGCACTGTCAATAATTCCTTTAACAAAGCGCAGATAAGCCGGCATTAAATCATCAACTTTATCAGAAATAAACACGCGGTTAACATAAAGTTTCAGACTCTGCTGTCTGTCCGGCTGAAACAAATCATAAGGCGCTTCCGACGGAATAAACAGCAATCCGGTGTATTCTATGCTTCCCTCCGCTTTGAAATGCAGACGCATCCACGGCGTATCAAAGTTGCGTGAAATATGATGATAAAATTCGTTGTATTGGTCTTCGCTAATTTCCGCTTTATTCTTAGTCCACAGCGCCGAACCGGTATTTACGGTTTCTTCGCCGGCTTTGCCCAAGTCCAAAACAATCGGATAGTTTATATGGTCGGAATAGGTGCGGATGATATGGCGCAGATAAATTGTGTCGGTAAAGTCTTTGGCGTCGTCTTTCAGAAACAGCTTAATATCCGTACCGCTTTTTTCTTTTTCCGCTTCTTCAATCTCAAAACCGTCAACGCCGTTGGAAATCCATTTATAAGCCTGCTCTTCCCCTGCTCTCTTGGTGGTAACCTCAACCTTGCTCGCCACCATAAAAGCAGAATAAAAGCCCACGCCGAACTTGCCGATTAAATCTACTACCGAGCCATTGTCCTTAGCGTTGTTGACAAAGTCCGCCGTGCCGGATTTGGCGATTGTGCTTAAATGATTAACCAAATCTTCTTTATTCATACCAATACCGTTGTCGCTGATAGTCAGCGTATTTTCCTCAGCGTTAGGTGTGATAATAATTTTAAATTCGCCGTTGTTTTTGGTAACTTCCGGCTTCATCAGCGAATAATAGCGCAGTTTGTCGCAAGCATCGCTGGCGTTGGAAATCAATTCGCGCAGAAAGATATATTTTTCTGAATACAGCGAGTTAATCACAATATCCAGCAGTTTGCTGACTTCAGTTTTAAACTTTTGTTTTTTACTCATGGTTATTTCTCCCTCTAAAACTACTTATTTATATGGGATTTTATAACCGCCGGCGCAAGAGGCAAATCTAAATTTTCTGCTGCGCCGGACTAAAAAAACTAATCGCTTTCTTTTATACGTTCTATATTTGCACCCACGGCTTTAAACTTTTCTTCCAGATGTTCGTAACCGCGGTCAAGATGATATACACGGCTGACAATGGTTTCGCCATCCGCCACCAAACCGGCTAAAATCAGAGCAAACGAAGCCCGCAAATCCGTTGACATCACCGGTGCGCCGGAAAGCTTTTTCACTCCGCGCACAATCGCCGAAGCATGGCCATGGACATTGATATTTGCGCCCATACGAATCAGCTCCGGAACGTGCATAAAGCGGTTTTCCCAAATGCTTTCCGTAACCATAGCCGCGCCGTTGGCAACACACATTAAAGCCATAAATTGCGCCTGCAAATCAGTCGGAAACCCAGGATAATAGTCAGTATAAATGTCCACGCCCTGCAAATCCGCATGCTGAGCGTCTACAATAATGCCGTTTGCCGTGCGTTCTACTGTTGCACCAGCTTTTTGCAATATATCCAGCGGCGACTGCAGATAATCGGCGTTGGCGTTTACCAGCTCCAAGTGTCCGTGGGTAATAGCGGCGGCAACTGCGTAGGAACCAGCCTCTATGCGGTCGTTGATAATTTCATGGGTAACGCCGTGCAGTTTATCCACCCCGTGAATGGTTAAAGTTGAGGTGTTTGCGCCCTCAATATCCGCCCCCATTTTATTCAAAATATTGATAAGGTCGGCAATTTCCGGCTCTTTGGCGGCGTTTTCAATAATGGTATCGCCCTCAGCCAAGGCCGCAGCCATCAAAATATTGCAGGTAGCGCCGACGGAGGCCGAATGGAAAGTGATGTGCGCGCCTTTTAGACGGTCTTTAACATCGGCAATCACATAGCCGTTTTTAATTTCTATATGCGCGCCCATCTGTTCCAGCGAACTTAAATGAATATCCATCGGACGGGCGCCGATAGCACAGCCGCCCGGCAAAGAAAGCTCAACATGGCGGTATTTTGTCAGCAACGGACCTAAAACATAATACGATGCACGCATTTTCCGCACATAGTCATAAGGTGCGGTAAGGCTGGTCGGCTTTGGCGTACAGTAGGTAAAAGTCTGGGTAATATGACCGTTCAGTTCTTCTTGCTTGCCCTCAATCTGCGTGCCGATTTGCTGCAGCAGCAAATTAAGCGAGGCAATATCCGAAAGAATCGGCAAATTGCGCAAAGTCACCGGCTCATCGGTCAGCAGCGAAGCGCAAATAATCGGCAATGCAGTATTTTTGGCGCCGCTGATAAAAACTTTGCCAAACAGCGGATTTCCGCCGATAATTTTGATTTTATCCATTGTTTTGCTCCTTTTCCTGTTTGCGGCGGTTTAATTCTTCTTGCTGTTTTTTGCGCTTTTGCAGATTCTTTTGCAAAGCTTTGGCTTCTTTTTCAAAACGCAGCTGCTGCGCCGATTTTTTAGGATTTTTAGACGCTGACATGGTAATTCTCCTTAAAATGATTATGCTTTATCATAAAAAATTAAAGTCAAAAAGCCTAGTAAAATCTTGTTTTATAAACATCTTAAAAATTATTTGAAAATTTTTTGCAAAAATATGAAAAAAGTTCTTGCATTTTATTTTTAGATAGGTTATTAAATAACCTGTTCGCAGATGATGCGGGTATAGCTCAGGGGTAGAGCGCAACCTTGCCAAGGTTGATGTCGTGGGTCCGAATCCCATTGCCCGCTCCAATAATAAAAAAGGTTACCGGAAGGTAGCCTTTTTTGTTATTAGGTGTGGCGGGATAAGGAGCCACGAAAAAGTGGGGCCGACCGCAAGTGAAAGCCTAGCGGGAGCGCGGCGGTAATCTGAAAGATTATGAACGCAGCGGCGGCAAAGCCAATCCCATTGCCCGCTCCAATAATAAAAAAAGGTTACCGAAAGGTAGCCTTTTTTGTTATTAGGCGCGGCGGGATAAGGAGCCACGAAAAAGTGGGGCCGACCGCAAGTGAAAGCCGAGCGGAAGCACAGCGGTAATCTGAAAGATTATGAACGCAGCGGCGGCAAAGCCAACCCCATTGCATAGATAAACAATATACTACTTAAAGACTCTATCTTTTTCATAATATTTTAAATTGCCGGTTGTATTATGATAATAAGTTATAAAGGAATCGCATTATGGACGAAATCACAGACTTATTATCAGAAAAAAGACTGGCAAAATACAAAAGAATAGCCAAGGAAGATGCTTTTAAATGCCACTTATTCAACTCGGAATTGGCAGAGTCATTTTATTCATCATTGTCCTATTTTGAAATAATATTAAGAAACAAAATTGATATTGTTTTCTCTAAATATTTAAGGCAAGACTGGATTTTCCAACAGCAATATCTTATCGGACGTAATAAAGAAAATATGGCATCAGCATTATCACATATCAAAGATACAAAGAAAAGTCCGACAGATAAAAACCATGTCATTTCTGAATTAAGTTTAGGTTTTTGGGTTTATCTGTTTTTGCCGGCATATAATGACGCACTATGGAATAAATACCCACAGATGTTGAATGAAATTTTTGATAACAGTAAAAATAAAGTTGTCCTGCAAGTTATCTTTAGCAAATTGAACATTATAAGAATGTACAGAAACAAAGTGTTTCATTATGGTTCTGTATTAGCGGATATAAAAAATCCACCGGCAAGAATGCACAACCTTATATATAACACAATTAAAGAGATGAATGCTCAAAAGTTACTAAAACAACTTAAAAATATAGACACTTTTAACGAAAAATATCAACGTGGCAAAAAATTAGGAATATTTTTAAACAATAAAGAAGGGTCTCACTCATAACCAGATAAAATCCTGCATAAAGATGCTTAATATGAGATATACCCCTTCTATCTGTAAAAGGATATAACATTAAAAGGGCTAAATGTCAAGATGAATTGCGCGCAGTGCCTGTTTAAAACCATTAAAGAAGGCCTCACCTATAATCAGACAAAAGTCCTGCGTCAAAACGCTTAATATAGGATATATCCTTCCTTCTGTAAAAGAATATAGCAATTAAAGCATTTATAACTAAATTTTAATTATTATTAGTTATAATTTTTAGATAAATAAGTTTAAAGAAAATTTATTTTACTAGGATTTTTCAAATGGTAAAAATTTGTTGGTAAACTTTATACTATATTACCAAAGCTAAAAAAAAGAATTACATAATGAAAGTTTATTTATATACATACGAATATGATAAAATCAGACAAGAGGGTTATAAATCAATCTCTATGTTTGATAAAAACAGCGAACTTTATAAAAATGCTCTTAAAACACATAGAAGCAGTGCTAAATCAGAAAATACAGAAGATATTCTAAAATATTTAGAGAATACATTTGAGGGCAGACTGCGTTCTATTTGCGTTATCACCGATATAGCTCCTGTCAGAGAATATAAACATCCGTATCTAAATTGGCTTGTTCATCATGCCGACGTCATTTCTTTTGATCTAAATCAGCTTATCAAAGACGGTATTGTTGAAGCTATTTATTGCAAAGATTTGCGTCAAACGGCTTTGGTTGATTCTAGTTTTGAAAATATCTATAAGATAAATGATATTAGTGAAATTGATTTATCGCCGAATGATTGGTCTTTGTGTGAACAGGAAAAATACAAAAATATTTCTCCTTGGGCAACAATTAAGCATTATTTTCTAGTATTGAAAAATGGATATATTCCCATTCAATATATTAACTTGGAAGTAGACAAATCATCTTTGCGATAAATTAGAAATTGCCGCAGAAGATGAATTGTTTAGTCAACCTTAAATTTACTTATTTAATAATTAAAAACTTTTACAAATTCAACACTTTTTTAGAAAAATCTTAAAAAGTGTATTTATTTTTTGATTTTGTGAAATAAAAATGTCTTTACTTTCAAACGTCATTCCATTAAAATATTTATCAGATGGGCGATAGTCTGTCTAGGAGTATGAAAAAAAATTATATAGAGGAAAGAAAGATGAAAAATAAGCTAAGCAAAGGTCTCTCTCTCTCTCT
>CAVKTH010000081.1:0-7370 GCA_963659495.1 Bacteroidaceae bacterium
ATACCCCTCACTCGGCGCTGTCGCGCCACTCTCTCCCGCAGGGGGCGAGAGAATGCGGTCGCAGTATGATAGAAATGATTGGTGTTTTGGCTATCATTGGTGTGCTGAGTGTCGGTGGGATTGCCGGTTATTCTAAGGCGATGGAAAAGTGGAAGATTAACAAAACTGTTGAGGGGTACAGCATGCTGGTTTATGGTATGTTAGAACACTTGGAAGACCTACGAAAATCCACAGCTGCGGAAACTAATATTGATACCGAAACTTTGCTGGCAATTAGCGCCATACCTAAGAGCTGGGTTAATAAAACCAATAACTTAGCCCTCAATATTGTAGACAGCTGCAACAACCAAGCCCGAGTATGGCTGCATAAAGGCTATATCATCATAGATATTTATTTGAGTGCGCCTGCAGCCAATGACAAAGGCGGTCTTGTTACCGAAAATACCTCGGTCTCCCTCTGCCGCGAGCTGTTTACAAACTTGTTTCTGCCTTTGCATGCGACTGCGGCTGAAACTAGCGTTTATGTAGCGGGCAAACATGGTTATTCCTTTTGGGGCGATAAATATTGTGCCGGAGATGCCGAAAGATGTATGAGCAACGCCACGCCGGTGCAAATCAATGAAGCCTGCAACACCTGCGGCAAAACCGGAGACCTCTGCAATTTTAACATCTTATTTTAACCTTGCGGCACTTGCAAAAAAAATAGAGCCGTACCCAAAATGTACAGCTCTGTTTTTTTATTGGTTATACCAAATTACTCTGCCCCAGCAGGAATCATCATCAAACTTTTCACGCAAGGTATTCATGCGGTCTTTCATCATGTAAGCAAATGCCTTAACATGAGAATATTCCTTGCGCAGCCAATAAATACCGTTAAGATCAAGCAAATCAGCTCTTATCCCCTGCTCTTTTATAATCTGCAATGTAGCATTGATAAGATCGGCATTGCGCACCAGCTCAAGACAGTCGGTTTCATCCGGCAGACGCGGAGTTTTTGGGTACAAATGATTTTGTTCTATCATCCAGTAGGCATTGTACCAAGAAACCCGATCCTGCGTCAAAGACAATATAAATCTGTCCATTTGAATACCGATAAGCTGGTCTTTCATTGACAAATCCAGCTCCTTGATATTTTCAACCTTGCCGCCTGCTGCATAAGACAAAGGCAGCGGAGTCGTAAATTTAGATAACTGTTTCATAAATAATAAAATATAAAGTTAATAATAAAATTTCTGCCTAACAGAGTAGCGGGCTTGGCTGTTTTTGTCAAGTCTAGATTTAATCGTAAACAAAAAAAATCTGCGGTATAAGCGCAGACTTTGATTTTTATTTGAAAAATTTATTGCTTTTCGGAAAACCGAACGGAACAACTTTGCCGATTTGCGCCCTATGCCCCAGCCAGCCGATAAGCTCTTTTTCGGTGCTGATTCCGCCGGCGCGGTTATAGCTGAAACCGTCCTCGCCCTTAAAAATCTGAATATCCGAGATATTGCCGTCCTTATACTTTTGCAGCAATACGCCGTGACCGCGCGCCATTGTCGGAATCTCCTCGGCCTTAAACACCAGCAAGCGGCGGTTTTCGCCGACCACAGCCACATAATCTCCGGTTATCGGCAGGCAGAATTTCATATTTTCATTGTCGGCGACATTCATAATTTTGCGCCCGTTGCGAGTCTGCGCCAGCAAATGATTTTCATCAACAATAAAACCATACCCTTTGTCGGAAGCAATCAAATAGTTTGTTCCCGGCTCGTAAACGAACATTGCTACAACATCGTCGTTGTTAGCTAAATCAATCATCAGGCGCACCGGCTGGCCAAAACCGCGTCCGCTTGGAATATCTCTGGCGGCAATATTGAAAAACTTGCCTTTATTATCCAGCAGCACAATCTTATCCGTGGTCTGAGCGTGCAAAGCATAAAGCAATGCGTCATCGTCTTTGAACTTAAAATCGTCGTTCAAATCCGCGTGTCCTTTAATGCAGCGTATCCAGCCTTTTTGCGACAAAATAACCGTAATCGGCTCTTTTTCTATCAGCGCTTCCACCGGAACGTCTATATCCGCCGGAGCTTCAGCAAATTCTGTGTGGCGGCGTCCAAGAGCCGTTTTTTTGCTGTATTTCTCTTTGGTCTTTTTGATTTCTTCGGCAATAGCCTTCCAGCGCTGCACCTCATCGTCATGCAAAATTTCCAGCTTGGCTTTTTCTTCCAGCAAATCCGAATGCTCGGCGTTAATCTGCTCTTCATCCAGCTTGCGCAAGTTGCGCAGTTTCATATTTAAAATGGCTTCCGCTTGATTATCAGTCAGCTTAAATTCTGCCATCATAACTTTTTTCGGTTCGTCTTCTTCGCGGATTATGCGGATAATCTCGTCCAAATTCAAATATGCGGTCAAATAGCCTTCCAAAATCTCCAATCGGGCGTTGATTTTGCTCAGGCGGAATTTGATTTTACGCAGCAAAACGGCGTTGCGGTGTACTAAATAGTCATGCAGCACTTCTTTAATACTCATCACTCTCGGCACGCAATCCAAATCCAGTACGTTCATATTCATATTGAATTTGGCTTCCAAATCGGTTTGGCGGAATAACTGCTCCATCAGCATAGCGGCGTCAACCGTGCGGTTTTTCGGTTCCAGCACAATACGCACGTCCTGCGCCGATTCATCGCGTACATCGCTCAAAAACGGCAGCTTTTTATTCAGCAGCAATTCAGCGATTTTTTCAATCAGCTTAGACTTGATAACCTGATACGGAATCTCCGTTACCACAATTTGATATTGCCCGTGTCCCAAATCCTCAGTCGTCCACTTGGCGCGGATGCGGAAGCTGCCCTTGCCTTGCTTATAGTTATTCAAAATGGTGTCAAACGAATCAACAATCACGCCGCCGGTCGGAAAATCCGGACCTTTCAAGCGGCGCACCAATGGTTCGTCGTCGCAATCAGGATTTTCAATCAGATACAGCAAAGCGTCGCTGATTTCGCTCAAATTATGCGGCGGAATATTGGTAGCCATACCCACGGCGATACCCATGGAGCCGTTGCACAGCAAGTTAGGCACCATCGCCGGCATCACTACCGGCTCGCTGTCTTCGCCGTCGTAAGTATCCATAAAATCTACAGCGTCATCGTTTAAGCCGTCCATCAAATCCATGGCAAATTCAGTCAGACGAGCCTCGGTATAACGCATAGCGGCTGCGCCGTCGCCGTCAATATTGCCGAAATTGCCCTGCCCGTCCACCAGCGGATAGCGCACCGAAAAATCCTGCGCCAAACGCACCATAGCGCCGTAAACCGCTGTGTCGCCGTGCGGGTGATATTTACCGATAACATCGCCGACCACGCGGGCGCATTTTTTAAAGCCGTTTTTCGGATCTAAGTGCAGCTGCCGCATTGCATACATCAAACGGCGGTGTACCGGTTTCAAGCCGTCGCGGACATCCGGCAGCGAACGCGAAACAATGGTTGACATGGCATACGACAAATAGCGTTTGCTAAGTTCCTCGCCCAGTTGCACATCTTTTATTTTGGCATTTTCTTCAACCATTTTTCACCTACATTTTCATTTGATATTTTTTAACAATGTTCAGCAAATTAGCACGTTTTTCCGGTAATTGCAAGTTATGGCCGGCTAAAAAATTTTTAGTTAAAAATCCGCCGGTCATCTTTAATAAATCCGCCACTTCGGCGCGCTGCGGACGATAGTTTTTATCTACAATATAGTGCGGATAGGCATAGAGCCTGTCTTTATAAGGCTCGCCGACTTTAGCGCAGACGGCGCGTCCAGTTTTGGGCGATATATATGACAAATCGCTGGTTTTACCGGTTACGGCGCACTCGCTGACATCCAGCCCGACACCTAAAAAGTCTAAAAGATAATATTCAAAAAACGAATAATATACCAGCCAGTTATCTTCATGTATATGTTGAAAAAAATCTTTTATCACTTTGTATAAATGCCCTAAATCGTCATTTTCTGCAACACATACATCCGTTAGACGGCAAAGCGAAGAAAGCGCGCCGATTTTATCGGTATCCAGCATAAAATCCGCCGTGTGAGATTCTACCAGCTCCACGCCTTTCAGGCTCAGCATATTTTCTTCCACCCGCGCATAAGCATTGAAAGAAATATAATTGCCCAGCTGATAAATACCCAAGCTGCGTTTGCTGTGCGCGCCGTTGATAAATCCGACAATTTTGCCATGCTCAGGACATACTAAAGTGGCAATCATAGATTTTTCGCCATGATTTTTCAGCTTTATTATATATCCCTCGCCGCTGAATTGCATTTTAGCTTAATACTCGTGAATGATAGATTTATTAACTTTGTCAAACGCCATAAGCTCGCTGATAACTCTTTCCATATCCGACAGATAAATGGAGTTTGGTCCGTCTGACAAGGCTTTTTCCGGATTTTCATGCGTTTCCATAAATACCGCAGCCACGCCCACAGCCACCGCCGCGCGCGCCAAAACCGGAGCAAACTCACGCTGGCCGCCGGTGCAGCCGCCAAGTCCTCCCGGCTGTTGAACCGAGTGAGTGGCGTCAAAAATCAGCGGATAGCCGCAATCCTTAGCTATTTGCGGAAAAGCCCGCATATCGGTTACCAAAGTGTTATAGCCAAAGCTGGTTCCGCGCTCGGTCACGCAAATATTAAAATTGCCGGAATCTTCAACTTTTTTTACAATGTTTTTTACATCCCACGGCGCTAAAAACTGCCCTTTTTTAATATTAACTACCTTGCCGGTTTTTGCCGCAGCCACCACCAAATCGGTCTGACGGCACAAAAAAGCCGGAATCTGCAGCATATCCACATATTGAGCAGCAATCGGACATTGTTCGCGTTCGTGAATATCGGTCAAAAGCGGCAAATCCGGATATAATTTGCGGATTTCTTCAAAAGTACGCATTCCCTCTTCAAGCCCCACGCCGCGCGCGCCGTTGATAGAGGTGCGGTTAGCCTTATCAAAAGAAGCCTTAAAAATATACGGAACTCCGAGTTTTTTGGTAATTTCAACCATTTTTCCGGCAATAAAAATTGCGTGCTGGCGGCTTTCTATCTGGCAAGGACCGGCGATAATAGCCAAAGGCAGCTTATTGCCCAGCTCAACTTTACCAACTTTAATAACTTTTTGTTCCATAGCTATGCTCCTTAAAATAACTTAAAAACTAAAACGAGAGAAAACAAACAAAACGTTGCCGTCGTTTTTAACTCCCGGCACATACGCCGCCTGCACATTGATATTGCGGTAGCCCACGCCGAACAGAGGCAGCGGAAGCGGCACCGGAATATAAGCATATTCATGGCGCTGTGTCAGCCCCAGAGTGTAGCCGACACCTGCTCTCCATTGATTTTCATCGCCGGCAGTCCAGTTCCATTGGCGGGCGTAGCCGAAATAGGTTTCCAAGTACGAATTTGAATCCTTAAAGCCCATGGCGTATATTCCGGACCAAGTCTGCTCGTCGTTGGTATGCGAAATGCCCAAGCCGAAGCCCCAAGCGTTTTCATTATATTTATCAATATGTTCTTGGTCATAGGTCAAGCGGTTGTGCCAAGCATAAAACGGCAGATAGACATCATAGTTATGAATACATCTGATAGAATTTATATCATCAACTAAAAAATTTCCCCAATCTGCCAAAGTCCCGGCAGCTGCCGGTTTTGCACTCAAAAGCAGTAATAGCGCTAACAGTCCTGTTTTTTTCATTATTTTTTTACCTTATTTTTTAATTCTGTCGGTGTAACAATACCGCAAGATATCACATATTTAATGCCTTCTTCAACACTCATATCCAACTTAACCACATCATTTTCGGGTACAAAAATCAAAAATCCCGAAGTCGGGTTCGGCGTGGTCGGCACAAAAATGCTGAGGGTTTTATTTTGGATTTTATCATCCACTTCGCCGCCGGTTTCATCTTTGCTGACAAAAGCGATTGTCCACAGCCCCTTGCGCGGATATTCCACTAGCACCACCTCGCTGAACGAGCGTGTTTTTTGCGATAAGAATGTTTCAAAAATCTGCTTCATCAGCGAATAAATACTGGAAACAACCGGCATTTTCTGCACCAATGCTTCCCAGAGACGCACAAAAAACTTGCCGACATAGCCGGTTGTGAGCATGCCAATCACAATCATGGCAAAAATCAGCAGCACCAGCCCCGCCCCCGGTACGGCGTACGGCACAAAATCGCCGATAGACCATTGCTTAGGCACCAAGCGGCTGGTAGCGCTGTTAATCCATATCAGCAAATGATACGACATATAAACCGTAATAGCCACCGGCGCGGTCACTACTATACCGGTAAAGAAATAGCTTTTAATTTTGCTGCCGACTTTTTTGGAAGCTTCTTCTATTTTTTCTTCTTTCATTATTCCACTCTTCTTAAATCGTTAATAATCATCTGAATTGTTTTGCGTCCCTGCCATACATCGGTTTTGATTTGTCCGACCGCGTCAAACAGCTCGTTGTTATTATTCAGCATGGCATTGCCGATTTCATTATCGGCGCAGCGAAAGGCAATAGCTTTAAGGCTGCCGCCGTACGGCGAACTCAAAAAGCAGCTGACATGACCGCTGCCCACCAGACGCGGGCGGCTGATGTTTACATTTTTTATCAGCACCAGCGGTTCCGGATTTCCGGCGCCGTAAGGTTCCAGCATCGCCAGACTATCGGCAAAATTTTCGGTAACGCCGCTTAAAGCCAGCGCCAAGTCAATATTCAGCACCGGCGCGATTTTTTCTTTACCCAGACGCTCTTCCACATATTCGCCTACAAACTTCTTAAACGCCGGAATTTGCTCTTTAGTCAGCGAGAAACCCGCCGCCATAATATGTCCGCCGCCGCCGGTTATCACGCCTTTTTCTTTGGCGGAAATTATCAAAGCCCCTAAGTCAACGCCCTCTATGGAACGCGCCGAACCTTTAACCTCATCCGGCTCCACCGACATCACAAACGCCGGAACATTATAGCGCTCTTTTAATTTTCCGGCCACAATGCCTATCACGCCTTGGTGCCAATCTTCGCCATAGGCAAAGGCAATCGGATATTCCTGCGTCTGCCCCTCAACCTGCTCTATGGCTTTCAGCAGCACATAATTTTCTATGTCTTTGCGCTCGGCATTAAGCGCATTGAATTTATCGGCCAGCAGCTGCGCTTCGGTTTCATTTTCACAGCAAAGCAGACGGCTGCCCAGCACCGCATCGCCGACCCGTCCGCAGGCGTTTATGCGCGGTCCCAATACAAAGCCTAAATGATACGCATTCGGCGCGCTTTCCACCTGTGCGGCTTTCAGCAGGCTTTTCAGCCCTATGTTATTCTGCTGCGCCATAATTTTCAGCCCCTGGCGCACATAGGCGCGGTTCAATCC
>CAVKTH010000082.1:0-7198 GCA_963659495.1 Bacteroidaceae bacterium
TAGAGACTCGTTGCAACAAGATTCTATGCACAAGGCATAGAATGACTGGTGCTGGAGACGCTGGCTTAGTGCCGCTTGTTAGTTTTGTTCTTAATGTATTATTTCCGAAAGTGTCATTTTTTCTGCCAAACCCTGCAAAAACACGCTGAACGGCAGAAAATGTGCCTTTAATCAGATGTTCAGGATTTGCAGAGAGAGAGAGAGAGACCTTTGCTTAGCTTATTTTTCATCTTTCTTTCCTCTTAAATTAGTTATTTACTAAAATTATTTTAACTAAAGATAACCCGAAAGTAAAGACAATTTTAGTTTAGCAAAATCTTATTCCCCGATTCGTTTTTAGACTTGACTTTTAATGGTTGTTTGTTAACTTAAAATCAGACATTATTTTAGTGTTTAGCATCTTTAAGGTGCGGGGCTTTCAACGGCTCATATAGTCTTCGGTGTTAGGATATAACATCGTTATAAAGTCTGCTTTCTGATAAAGTAGACAATAAAATATATCCCCGATTATAAAATTTATGGTCGGGGAGCTTTTAGCGTATGTTCAAAGCCCGTGGCTGAAAGGCTAAAAGAATCATTTAAGACTATATGATTGTTGAACTTCCCGACCGCTTTTGAGCGGTTTTTTATTTGGTGTTTAAGGAAAGGAAAATAATCATGAAGTATACAAAACAGCCTGGCCGCAGTATGATAGAAATGCTTGGCGTGCTTGCAATCGCTGCGATATTAACTGTCGGTGGAATCGCTGGCTATAGCAAAGCGATGTCGGCTTATAAGCTAAACAAATGGATTTATCAAATACGGGAAATGATAGCTGGTGCGCAAACTATGTATATGAATCAAAAAACTTATGGCGATACCGAGGGGGAAAGTCTGTTAAATACATTTACAGCTTCAGGTATTATTCCTGAGGGAATGCTTCAAGATGAAAATCAAGATATGTACGGCAACCGTTTGTTTATAGTTTTACGCAATAAAAAGACGGTGGTAGATGCTCTGCGGCTTGCCTACAGCTGGTTAATGCCGGCAAATAAAGAAGCCGTTGAATGTTGTGCCAAGCTATATGAATTGGCGCATTTTTATAATAATCTGTGGATGTTTGGCATAGAAAATGATCTTTCGTATACAATTTGCGGAAATGCAGCTCCTGCCGTATATAAAGAAGACCAAACTTGTCAGCCTTATGATTTTGTAAAGGCTAAGCAGAATTGTAAAAAATGCGAAACCCAAAATTGCACTATGCTGTTTATTATGGACGATTCGGCGTTTTAGAAGACTGATATTTTATGATTTATCTTATATAAATAAAAAAATATAATAAAAATATTGACTTTAAATAAGTTTATTACTATTTACTATCATTGATAGTACTATCATTGTGATTATAATTTTAAAAAAGGAATTAAAAATGGTAAATAAATCAAAATATACTGGTAATTGCTCAATTAAAGGAGTTGCTAAAAAATTTAAAGAATTGAAATATATGACAGATATTTCTCATACAGTTTCCACAGGAAATAAAAAAGCCGATAAAGCTATAGCTAAAGTGGGAGCTGGTATTCTTAGCAAAGTTGTAAAAAGTCCGCAAGGAAAAGCCATATTATATGGTGCAAAAATAGCTTATCCTTATGTTGAAACCGGTTCTGCAAATATTGCCAGAGCTAAAGTAACTTATGATGAAACTTGTAAGCGAAAAAAATAATTGCATAATGTGACGTTTTTGTAATAATATAACTAAAAAGTGAAAGGAGTAAAAATGAAATTGTATTCTAAAGAAGCTATGCTTTTAGGCGGATTATATACTGTTTTATCTATTCCTTTCACTTATTTAAATGAAACAATCAGCGGAATCTTGCTGTTGCTGTTTATCGGCTTAGCAATAATGCTTTGTTTTAAGGAAAAACTTAGGTTTTTAGAACGTATGATTTCCGGCTATCCTAAAATTTCAAATTGCTTAAGTTCTATTGGTTGGTATCCCTACATTTTTATAATCTTTACAGCAAGTTTTATAGCTTCAGGTTATTTTATTGATTATCAGGATGAGACCATAGAGAAAGTATTTTCAATTTTTGATTATGGTACAAGTATTTCGCTAGTTATTTCTTTGGTTTATGCTATTTATAAAAATTTTAAGAAACAGTCATAAATTTTCACATCCCCGATTCGCAGAAAGCAAGCAACAAAAAAAGCCCTGCTGAAAAGCAAGGCTTAACACATTGGAGATAGTTATAAAAACAAAATCAGTCTTCAGTTTCCGGCTCGTCTTCGCCAATCATTTCTGTCGTTAGATGACCGGCGTCAGCGCGGATTTTGTTTTCTATTTCTTCGGCAACTGCCGGATTCTCAGCTAAATATCTTTTGGCATTTTCACGGCCTTGACCGATTTTGTCGCCGTTATACGAGAACCAGGCGCCGGCTTTTTCAATAATTCCGGATTTTACGCCCAAATCAATCAGTTCGCCGGTTTTAGAGATTCCCTCGCCGTACATAATGTCAAAGTCCACAGTCTTAAACGGAGGTGCAACTTTGTTTTTCACAATTTTCACGCGGGTTTGCGAGCCGATAACTTCATCTTTGTCTTTAATCGCACCCACGCGGCGGATGTCCATACGCACGGAAGCATAGAATTTTAGAGCGTTGCCGCCGGTTGTGGTTTCCGGATTGCCGAACATAACGCCCAGCTTCATACGGATTTGGTTGATAAAGATAATCAGAGTGTTAGAGCGGGCAACCGTGGCGGTCAGTTTACGCAGAGCCTGACTCATCAAGCGGGCTTGCAAGCCCATGTGCGCATCGCCCATTTCGCCCTCTAGCTCAGCCTTTGGCACCAAAGCGGCCACCGAGTCTACAACCATCACGTCAATAGCGCCGGAACGAACCAAGGTATCGGCAATTTCCAAGGCCTGTTCGCCGGAATCCGGCTGCGAAACCAGCAAGTTCTCAATATCCACGCCGATTTTTTTAGCATACGACGGGTCAAGAGCATGCTCGGCATCAATAAAAGCACAAGTGCCGTTGCGTTTTTGCGCTTGGGCGATTACGCTCAAAGCCAATGTGGTTTTACCGGAGCTTTCCGGACCGTAAATTTCAATAATACGTCCCTTTGGCAAACCGCCGATTCCCAAAGCAATATCAATACCTAAAGAACCGGTCGGAATCGCCTCTATATCAATGTTGGTGTTCTGCCCGAGGCGCATAATAGAACCTTTGCCGAACGCGCGTTCAATCTGGCTCAGGGCGGCGTCTAACGCTTTATCTTTTTCCATATTTGTTTATCCTTAAAAAATTATCCTAAATTCTTTATCCCGCATTTTCAGCAAAAACTCAACACGAGTCTGAATTTATCCGCTGAAATGTATATTGTTCTAATTTTGTTCTAATAGCAAGCACTTTATTATAAATTTGTGAATAATTATTTAAAAATTGCGCCGCGCCGGAAAAAAGTGCTAAGTAAAAAGCAAAGGAGAAATATCATGTTAAAAGATGCTTATCGGCTGCTGAAAGAAAAATCGGAAGAATGTTTGCAAAAAGTGGCTCACGATGAATTTTTTGTGGGCTATACTAAAGAAAAAATCCGCCATTCCTATCAGGTTATGGGGGCGGGCAACTACATTGTTCCGCGCGTTGAATGGCTGAAAAGCAAAGGTTCTGAGTATGCGGATATGGTAAAATCGGCGGTTCTTCTGCATGATATCTGCCGATTCGCCGAGATAGAGGAAAAATGCCTGCATAACCGGCAGATAGACCACGGAGTCGCCGGCGGCGAATTTTTGCGCACCGTGCCGGAGTTTTCGGATATTCGCATTTGGCTGCCGATAAAGCACCACGGACACTTAATAGAAGCCTTGTACGCTGACGAAGAATATAAAAATATTGCCGATGAAGAGCTGAAACAAGAGGTTGCTCGGATTTGCTTTATTATCCGCGACGCTGATAAAATCGCCAACCTGCGGATGCTGGCGTATGAGCCGGATATGCGCTATTTGTTTTTTGGCAAAAAAGACGTGGTTCCGGCGGCTGACGGACATATTTCGGAACCGGTGTGGCGTGAGCTGGAAAAAGATGAAACTTTGCCGCGCTGGGCGGAGGCTACTCCGGCAGACCGCATGGCCGGCTATTTGTCTTGGTATTATGATATTAACTATCAATATGCTATTGATTTTTGCGCAAAATTGAATGTTACAACGCGTTTGGTGGACTTATTTAAGTGGGTTTGCGTTGATGAAGATTTTAAAGCAAAATTCCTGTCCCGATTCGCCGGTTTTCTGCAGAACCATCCGTATTTGCGCTGAGTTTATTTCCAAAGTTTTTTGCGGCTGCGGAACTCTTCAATGGTGGCGGTAACCACGGCGCCGAACAAGACGATTGTCCACCATGAATACATCCAAACCAGCAAAATCGGCACCGTGGCCAGCGCGCCGTAAAGCGTGCGGTAGGTAACGTTCAGCACCAAAAAATAGCCGAAGCCGACCCGCAGCAGCAAGGTTAAAATCAATGTTACGCAGGCTCCGGCCAATGCGCTGGAAAGACGGATTTTTTTGTTTGGAACAATCACATATGAGAGCCACAAAAAGAAAAACGTGATAAGATTCGGCAAAATAAATGTCATAAAAAAGTTATAGCCCAAAAAATGCTCGGGATGAAAATATTTAAGCGTCAGCAGATAGCCTTTAATAGAGAACGCCGTGCCGACCAAGAGCGGGCAAAGCGTGATAATTGTCCAATAGAGCGTGATTTTGGTGGCTAAACGGCGGTGTTTTTTGACCTTAAAGATAAAATTAAAACTGTTTTCTATGGTAAACAGCAGCAAAATCGCCGTGACGGCAATACCTAAAACGCCGATGGTCGTCAGCTTGCTTGAAGCGGCGACAAACTGCATAATATAGTTTTGAATGTTCTGCTCAATGTTAGGCACAAAATATTGAATAAGCGAGTCTTGCACCTGCGCCCGCACGTTTTCAAACACCGGAAAGGCGGCGAAAATCGCCAAGGCAATGGCAATCAGCGGCACCACGGCAATCAGGGTGGTATAGCTGAGCGAGGCGGCAACCCGCAAAATCATGGCGTCTTTGGTGCGCCAGCGCAGATATTTTAAAAACAGCCGGCAGAGTTTTTTTAATTTTGCGGTGTCAAATTGATTCGCCATTTTACAACTTTCAAAAAAATGTTTACAAAGAAGATAATTTTGTATAAGTATCTCTATAGTAACTTACTTCCAAAAAGGGAAGTAGTCTAGAACAAAATTTATAAAGGAACTAGAAAATGGCTATTGAACAACTTATGGCCGGTAAAAAAGGCCTGATTATGGGTCTTGCCAATGACAAATCTATTGCTTGGGGGATTGCTCAGGCTCTAAACGCGCATGGTGCGCAGCTTGCAATTTCATATCAAAATGAAATGCTGGAAAAAAGAGTTAAACCTTTGGCAGAACAGCTGAACAATCCTCTTTTGATTAAATGCGATGTTTCCGATTCTGCTTCGGTTGAAGCTTGCTTTAAAGAATTGGGCGAAAAATGGGGTAAAATTGACTTTGTTGTTCACGCTATTGCTTTTTCAGACAAAGATCAGCTGCGCGGCCGTACAATAGACACCACATTGGATAACTTCACTATGACAATGCACATTTCCTGCTACTCATTCTTAGAAGCTTGCCGCTGCGCCTCTCCGATTATGAACGAGGGCGGTTCAATTTTGACTTTGACATACTTGGGTTCTGAACGCGTGCTGCCGAACTACAATATTATGGGTGTGGCTAAAGCCGCTTTGGAAGCTTCGGTTCGCTATGCCGCTGTGGATATGGGCAAGCAGGGCGTTCGTGTAAACGCTATTTCTTCCGGCCCGATTAAAACTTTGGCCGCTGCCGGTATCGGCGATTTCCGCACAATTTTGCGCTGGAACGAATTGAATGCGCCATTGCAGCGCAACGTTCATCAGACCGAAGTCGGCAATATGGCTTTGAGCTTGCTGTCTGATTTAGGCTCTGCCGTAACCGGCGAAGTTCTGCACGTTGACTGCGGCTATAACACTATTGCTATGGTAAATATTGCTAACGCTGCCGAAAGCGCTGAAGTTCTTAAAGAATTTTAAGCTGCCGTATATCAGCAAAAAGTCCCCAATTTTTTCGGTTGGGGGCTTTTTTTATTGCAAGCAGAGTAAAAATAGCATAATCTGCAAAACGAAAGGTTAAGAAGAAATGGTCAAAATCTCGGCATATATTGTTACATTAAATGAAGAAAAACGCTTGGGCAAAACTTTGCAGGCTCTGAAAAAAGTCGCTGATGAAATTTTTGTGATAGACAGCGGCAGTACAGATAAAACTCAGGAGATTGCTGAAAAATACGGCGCTAAGTTTTTGTTTCATAAATGGAAAAATATTTCGGCGCAGAAGCATTACGGGCAGGAACTTTGCCATAATGATTGGGTGCTGTCTTTAGACGCTGATGAAGTTTTGTCGCCGGAGCTGATTGCCGAGATTAAAGAAAAAATGAAAAATCCAACCGCAGACGCATATAAGATGAAAATCTGCGATATGCTTCCGGGAGATAAAAAGCCGCGTCTGCTAGCCAAAACTTATAATCAAGTGCGCTTGTATAACCGTAAAAAAAGCAATATGCCGGATGATTTAACGCATGACCGCGTTGTGGTCGGCGAAGTCGCGGCGGTGGAGCAATTAAAGTCAAAAGTTCATCATTATTCGTATGTTTCTTTGGCTCAAACTTGGTTCAAGCTGAATATGTATACCGATGAGCTGGTTAAAGTTGCCGTCAAAGAGGGGCGTTATTATACCCGCCTGCGTTTGTACACGGAATTTCCGCGTCAGTTTTTGGTATATTACTTTAAGAAGCGTTATTTTTTGTATGGAACCTGCGGATTTTGGATGGCAACCACTTACGCTTATTTCCGTTTTTTGAAAATCGCCAAGTGGTTTGAGTGGCGTGCCTTAAACTCTGTAAAATAAAAAAGTTTTTCCGGCTGAAATCAAAGTGTTGGAATGGCTGAAAGTGTGTAAAAAAAACGACCGTTTAAAAGGGACAGTTTTTAGGCTGTTTTTAAGAGTGTAGCAGAGGTCGTTAAAATTTGCAATAACTTTTTATATTTGCGATGTTTTTTGCTGATTTGTGAGAATTTTCAGCGTCTTGTTTTGAGTGTGTAAAAATAACGGTCGTTTTTTTTACACATAATAGGAGGAATAAGATGT
>CAVKTH010000083.1:0-6999 GCA_963659495.1 Bacteroidaceae bacterium
TACCATGGCGGAGAATCCATAATGTCATTGCTAAAGCAATGTCAATATGCGTTGCTTTCAGCAACAAGGTCATGGATACTCGTCTGCCACAGCCGGCGGGGTGTGGCGACAAGTATGACGTTTCGGGTTGGTGCCGGGGACGCATGCTTAGTACCTCTTGCATGTTCTTTAAGTACCCCTCACCCGACGCCAAGGCGTTACCCTCTCCCTCACGGGGCGAGGGTTTGCTCCGCCCTTGGTGCAACAAGATCCTAGGTACAGACTGTGCGTCACGGCCTAGGATGACTGGTGGCAGAGGTGCAAATTCCTTTGGGAGAAGTATGATTGAAATGCTCGGCGTTTTGGCTATTATTGCGGTGTTGAGTGTCGGTGGAATCGCGGGGTATTCTAAAGCTATGGAAATGTATAAGATGAACAAAATGACTGAAGAATACAGCTATTTAATCGCCGGATTGTTGGATAATATCGGCAGCATAAAAAAGTTAAACAGCGATAGCTATCACTATGGTCTTATAGACTATGTGCAAGCTGCAAATTTGGTGCCGGAAACTTGGAAACAGAACAGCGGAGCCGTTATGAGCTATCAAATGACCGATGCTTACGGAAATATTGTTCAGATATTTGCCCGAAATAATAATTTAGTAATAGATTTATACTTAGGCGGTTTCTCGCTAAATGCTGATAATCAATCCGCTTCGCTGTCTTTTTCGCCGAAAGTTTGCTTTTCGCTGATGCAGAATGTTGTACAGCCTTTATCTTCGGCCTTAGACCATGTCTTTTTGCAATGGGGAACAAACTACTACGGCGATGCATTTTGCACAGAAGACCTTTTATGTATTAGAGATTTAACTCTAAATAAAATGCGGGACATGTGCAACTACTGCACTAAGCAAGCCGGCAATTACTGCGGAATTACTATGGAATTTTAAGCTAAGCTGTATATAAAAAAATATATCCCCTGCCCCAAAAAGACAGAGGATATATTTTTATTCAGCGATGACGATGATGTCTAGGCGGAGGAGGTGCCGGATACCTATAATATGTAGCAACCGGAACATCGTAATAATACACAGTACCATAAGGGTTGTAGTAATATCCGTTATAGTAACTATGGTCTATAAGCTCAACGCCTATGCTTCCGCAGCTGCTCAAAGTACAAATACCGATAGCCGCAAACAAGAAAAATAAAAACTTTTTCATAAGGCATAAAAATTAAAATGAGACATAATGATAAACTTTATGCCTCATATTTTAGTCTAAAATTTTAGATTTGTCCAGAAATATTTTTAGTTTTCTTCTTTCAGATAGTCTTTATAAGACACGCCGTCTATTTTTAAGTCTGTAATCAGCGGCTTATAGCCGGATTGATACGAAAACTCCAGCACCACATTTTTAGCCGCCACGGCCTTTTCCAGCTTTTTAGCCGCGTCTTCTTTTACATAAAAAGAATAAACCTGTTCAAACTCTTTAGTCGGGCAAGTTTTGCCGATAAATTGCGAACAGTCGGTTTTTTGCCAATTCGGCTGCAAAGCAACATAGTAACCGGAGAAAAAGTCCTTAGGATCGTAACCGTCCGCCGCAATTTCCACCTTTTCAAATTTAGTTAAATATGACAGCCGCAGCATGTATGCTGTTAAAGCAACAACCGGCACAAATAGCAGAACAGCACAGATTTTAGCAAATTTAGTCATGTTTTTTCTCCCACAGCAAAGGGATAAATTTAATCATTGCAAACACAGTTGCCAGCAGCAGCAAACCGGAGCAAATCAGATATATTCCTAAATATGTCAGATTGCTTGCATCGGCATAATAAGCCAGCAGGCGGATAACTGCCGCCAAAATTGCTGCATCAAACAAGCGGCGGCTATTGTTCAAATAGGCGTAAACAGCCAATGCGGCGCAGATAAGCAAAGACGGTATAAGGTTAAATATATCCCAGCTGAAAGTGGCAAAGAACCACACCAACAGCACAAATAAAGTTAAATATCTAAGACGCGGCATTTTATGATAATAAGCATAGCTCCACATCAGCAATATGCTGGTAAGAGCCAAAACCGATTCCACATTATCTTGAAGAATTTCCAGTTTCAGCAATACGCTTTCAATCACAAATCCCAGCAAGAACCACGGCATAAAGCTAACTCTGCCATGCTTGCGGTTTAAGATATAAATCAGCAATGCAGCCAAAACATATCCGCAGCCAGACAAAGCGATAGCAGACCACGGCATTGCGGCAAAAGCAACATTTGTAACTATCGGTCTGCAGCTTAGCGGGGCGGCTGACAGCAACAAGGTTCCGCAATAAAAGCGCAGCGGGCGTTCTACGGTTTTGTTTGCTGGTTTGGCGTAAATCATCCAGAGTTCGTAGGCAAAAATTAAGCCGTAAAAAACAATCAGGCTGCAGATGCAGTTTGCTGTAGTATATCCCCTGCCCCAGCCGCTGTCTGCCAGCAGTATATCTCCGGCGACAGTATTATAAAGCATGAATGATTTTGTTCCGATAAAAAGCAGTGGAAGCCAGAGCCAGAGCAGGCGCGGCGTGATTAAAAACAGCGGCCAAGCGCAAGCCGCCCACAAAAGGCAAGCCCCGCTTACATCCGAGCGCAGCTGGAATATTTGCCCAATCAGCCCGATTACCGCCATAATCAAAGCGGCGAATACTCCGCACAGAACCTGTTTAAGAATATTTTTTTTGAACTTCATAGATAATATCACCGCAGCCGCGTTGGCAATCATCAAGCCGACCGCTCCGCCCAGTTTTACATGGTTCGGAATCTGCTCCCAGTTGGCGGCGACTAAGGCAATAATACCCAGCCCGATTAAAAACGCGGCAAAATAGGATAATACCATCAGCCAATAATTTTCATCGTGCAGTTTTTCCGGCGTCTGCGGTGATGTTTGTTCCATGTTATTCTCCTTGATTAGCGGCTTTCAGCATAACTTCCGGCGCTTCAATACCCAGCAAATACAGCATTAAGGTCAGCACATCGCGCACCAGCTTAGCCATTTTCAGACGTGAAGCCGCCAGTTCCGGCGTGTCGGCCGACATAATCGGGCAAGCATTGTAAAAAGTGCTGAATGTCTGCGCCAAAGTATAGGCGTAATCGGCAATAATGCTCGGCTCTTTATCTTTGAGCGCACGCATAACCACACTATGCACCTGTGCCAGTTTCAATGCCAAAACCCGCTCTTCATTAGCTTGCAGAATAACTTTGCCCGCAGTCAGATTATTAGCCTTGGCCTTGCGCAAAATAGAGTTAATGCGGGCAACGGCGTATTGAATATACGGACCGGTTTTGCCCTCAAACTTAGCAAAGTCTTCCAGTTCAAACACATAGCCGGAAGCAATGGTGTTTTTTAAGTCTTGGAACTTAATAGCCGCAACGGCAATCTGCGAAACCAGCTTTTCAATTTCAGCTTCGCCGTAACCTTCAACTTCTCCGGCTTTCGGCAGAGATTGGCGAACTTTATCCTTTGACATTTCAATCAAAGTTTCCAGATTCATCACGCCGCCGTCACGGGTTTTGAATGGTTTGCCGTCCGCGCCGTTGACTGTGCCGAACACAATATGCTCAAGCTCAACATTCGGCGCAATACCCAGTTTAGCCACACCCTCAAAAACCTGTTCAAAGTGCAGGGCTTGGCGGCTGTCGGTAAAATAAACAATTTCTTGAGCCTGCAGCTGGTCAACCCGCATTTTAATGGTGGCAATGTCGGTAGTGTGATAGGTGTAGCCGCCGTCGGACTTAATCAAAATTACCGGCGGTTTCGGTTTATTGCCCTCTTCCAGACGGATGATTTCCGCCCCGTTGTCAACCTCAGAAATACCTTTTCCGCGGGCAAGCTTTACAATCTCGCCGCAAGTTTCATGAGCATCGCTTTCGCCCCACCACAAGTCAAAATGCACATCCAGCTGCTCATAGTTCTTTTTAATGGCGTTTACAGATTCGCTGCGCAAATGCTGCCAAGCCTTGCGGTATTCCGGATTGCCCTCTTGCAAAGCGGCGGTAATTTTGCGCGCGGTTTCTTTGGCGGCTTCATCTTCTTTGCAGCGGATATTGGCTTTTTTATAGAAAACGGTAATTTCTTCAATATTATAGCTGTTTACTTTGGATAAATCGCCGTCCTGATGAATAATTTCCGCCAAAATCATTCCCATCGGAGTTCCCCAGTCGCCCAAGTGAACGTCAGAAACAACTTCATTGCCGGCAAAACGCTCTATGCGCTGAATACTCTCGCCGATAACGCCGGAACGCAGGTGTCCGACGTGCATTTCCTTAGCCACATTCGGACCGCCGAAATCCAACACCACCTTATGCGGATTCTCAATCATACCGCAGCCCAGACGCTCGTCCGCCGCCATTTTATCCATAGTTTCGGCAATAAAATCATTAGTCAGCTTGATATTGATAAAGCCCGGTCCGTCAACCGAAACAGCGGCAATTTCCGAGCAGTTTTTCAACTCATCAGCAATCGCCTGAGCTATTTCCCGCGGATTTTTATGGGCAATTTTTGCCAGCGCCAATGCGCCGTTGCATTGAAAATCGCTTAAATCGGTGCGGTCAGAGACTTTTACGGCCGCAAAACGGGTGTCTAAGCCAAATTTTTCAAAAATCTTTGTTAAGTCAGCATTTAATTTATTTTCCGGTTGAAGATTCATTTTTTATTCCTTTTTTATTTACACATTTATAATAAGCATGGCTTGGCAGCAGCAATTTGCCGTCAAAATGAGTTTTTTGCAAAAATTCCGCATAGTCGCCGGTACCTTGTTTGACACACTCTGCCGTGGCAAGTTCTTGCAATTCCTCATCGCTGCTCCATAAACCGTTATAGCAGACCACAGGGGCTTCCGGCTTGGAGGGACCGCTGTACAGCAAGGCTGCATTCTGAACTCCGGGGTTGCGGCGGCGGTCAATATAGGGGTTCAAAAGACTGCATCCGCACAAACTCAGCATAAATATCGTGCTTATTGCAAATTTTAGACTAGACAATTTAAAAAACTCCATTAAATTATACTTTCAGTAAAAGGTATAATATACAAAGAATATTAAAATGAAAAGCGAAAATAAATATATTGGTGATGATAAGTTCAAAAAATTTTTGGAACACTATAATTGCCCTACTCCCTTAGAGGTAGTAAAGCTGCGTTTTGCCGGTGCTGTCTGCAGCCCCAACAGCGAGCTGCGCCCGACCGACGTTATAGCTTCTTTTTGGCAGAACAATCTGGCGCCGCGTCTGGAAACTAAAAACGAAGCCGAACTGTTCTTTAAATTTTTCATGGGTTTATGGGATGAAATGTTTGAGCTGGTTTCGGCTAACAGCATTGTTTTGCCGCGCATAGAGCCGGCAGACGACCTTATAACCGTGTGCGAAGACCGCTACAATGAGCTGGAACTCGGTTTTGTAGAGGGCTTTTGGGGCGGCAAAGAAGATATCAAAGTGCCGGCTTATATTGCCGAAGTGATAGATTCTCTGACTCAGCTGGCTGAGGTATACCGCTCGCTGGTCGGCAAAATCAGCCCCGAAAAAAGCAATAAAAATGTTTTTGACGCAATTATTCAATGTGATAAAATGGCGGCTAAATCAATCAATATGCTGATAGAACACTATGTTTTGCCGCATATTGACAGTCTGCGCCGCGTTGTTAACTAATATTAAGGAGAAAAAAATGGAATTGTTAGAAGGTCTGAAAACCCGCCGTTCGGTTCGTTTGTATGACACAACCAAAAAAATTCCGCATGAAGATATAGAAAAAATTTTAGAGGCGGCTTCATATTCGCCGTCTGCCCACAATAAGCAGCCGTGGGAATTTTTAGTAATTGAAGATGCTGAAACTTTGGCTTCTCTGCGTACAATTCAGCCATGGACATCGTTTGCTAAAAACGCCTCCTGCGCCGTTATTGTCTGCAGCAACACCGATGAAGCCTTTCACCGCGATAAAGAAAATGAAAAATGGTCATATGCCGATGTGGACGGCACTATTGCCGCTTACGGCGTGCTGCTGGCGGCTCATGCTTTGGGCTACGGCGCATGTTTTTGCGGCGCTGCTCCTATGCCGGTAATTATTGAAAATCTGCAGGAAAAACTGCATATTCCGGCCAACATGCGTCCGGTTGCCATTATTCCGATGGGCGTGCCGGCCGAAGAGCCTAAACAGCCTGCAGCCAGCCGCTATAACCCGCAAAAAGTTCATTGGGAAAAATGGTAGTTTTCCCTTTTTGGTAAAGGAATTGTAAAATGAAAAAACTTTTGTTCGCTGCTCTACTGATTGCCGGTTCCGCTCATGCCGAAAATGCCGACCTCGGCAAAATTGAAAGCTATCTGAACAACATCAGCACTTTAGAAGCAAATTTTGTACAGATGTCCAGCAACGGCGGTTCTGCTGAAGGTAAAATCTATATTGAAAAGCCCAGCAAAATCCGCATGGAATATACAGCGCCGGATCCGCTTTTGATTGTCGGCAACGGCGAATATATCATTTATAATGATAAAGAGCTGGATCAAATTACCAACATAGACTATAAAGATATTCCGGCGACCATGATTTTAAGCAACAAAATCAAATTTGACGGCAAAAATCTAAAAGTCACCGATTTCTATAAAGACAGCGGACAAACTTCTGTTACGGTAGAAATGCCTAACTCTCCGGGAGTTAAGCCGATTACCCTGATTTTTGACAATGCGCCGTTCCGCTTAAAGCAATGGAAAGTTATTGACCAGCAAAATATTGAAGTTACAATTTCTTTATTTGATGCGGAACAAGATAAAAAATTAAGCGAAAACTTGTTTAAATTTAATAAGAAGTCTGAAAAGGCAAGCTCTTCATCTGCCAGCCGCAGAAAATAAAATCAGACTGTTTTATCAAAAAGCAAGGACAAAATCCTTGCTTTTTTATGGTTGACTTATTAAGTGCGGCTGGTATATGATAAATGTGTAAAATAACTAAAATATAGAGGAAAGAAAGATGAAAAATAAGCTAAGCAAAGGTCTCTCTCTCTC
>CAVKTH010000084.1:0-6250 GCA_963659495.1 Bacteroidaceae bacterium
CCGTTTTTATATTTCGTTAGTGGGATGTACCCTACATATTTAAGCCTTTAAACAGTTAATATCTCAAATAAATAACAGCCTTGCTCATCCAACAAACCTTGTGGTTTGTGTTGTTCCAACAAGTTATTGTCATATTTAAATATTATGAATATAGCTATAATAGTATATTAGATATTTTAGAATTGCATAACATAAAACTCCACAGGGGAAGCTTATGGAGTTTTATGGGGCTAGATTGCTTCGTCGTAACACTCCTCGCAATGACGATGGAAGAAGCAACAAGATGAAAAAACAACAAAATGAAAAAACAGCATGATGAAAAAAAACAAATGAAAAACACCGCATATTGAAAAAAACTTTCAACATTATCAATAGTCTCTTCATCTCATACATAAATAGCATGAGATACACCTTAACAATTAGCTTTCATTTTTTAGACATTTTATACTAAGCTGAAAGCCCAACGCATTAAGCGCCTTGCAAATTGTTTCAAAACGAGGTTTTGTGTTTCCATTGAGAGATTTATAAAGACCCTCACGAGTAACCCCCATTTTTTTTGCTAAATCATTCATACCGCGCGCCCGAGCAATATCGTTTATTACTTTAACCATAAATTCTGGGTCATTTTCTTCGGCTGCAGCTTCCAGATAATTTGCAATAGCTTCCTCATTATCAAGGTTGTCAACCACATCCCATTTGCTCAATTTGCAATCTTCTTTACTAATTATTTCAGACATTTTTTTAACTCCTTTGCTATTTCAATATCTTTTTGCTGTGTTGATTTATCACCTCCACATAGCAAAATAATAACAACATTACCTTGCAAATAAAAATAAATACGCAAACCAGAACCACAATGAATACGAGTTTCGGAAATTCCATCGCCAACAGGCTTAACATCTCCTAAATTACCCAATTCCATACGGCGGATTTTCACATCTATTTTTGCTTTTGTGTAAGTATCTTTTATACTGTTAAACCACTTTTCAAAACGTCCTGTTTTTAAGATATTATACATATTTATCCTTTCTTTATATATAGTATTGTAAACTATAGGTTACAAGATGTCAAGTTGAATTTTATTTTAAATTTTCGGATATACATAAAGGCAGGGATTTTAGCGTCCCTGCCTTTGGATGGTTTGTTAAATACTCACTTTATTCTTTGTCTTTACATTCTCCCCACCATTTGTCGTCATTATCTTTGCATTTTTGTACAAAGTCTTTGCCAGCTGCGGTACACATTGCTTCGTTGTAGTCGTAGCTGCATTCAGTTACACATTTTTTAGCGTATGTACTTCCTCCGCATTCCTTTGTTTCCCCACTTGGAACAGTTCCTGACGGGCAAGTTTTCCAACCTTTAACCGGAGATTCTCCGCCAAGACAATCTGTAGTTTCTGAGCTACAAAAATATTTGTAATAAACAGGAGTTCCATCAGACATCGTACATTTTGTTCCGGCATTATAATAACTAGTTCCTATAGTTGTACTTGCATAACAATATCCATTAGAATTGGATAACGGATCTGTATTACAAGATTCTGTGCAGGTATCAAAATATTTTTTACCGCCGCAAGAAACCTCTCCTGTTCCGCTATCATTAGGACATTCTTTTTTACCATATGCTAGTCCAGGATTGCCCTTACAATTTTTGTCTGTAGTACATGATGCCAATAGATAAATAGGTGTTCCATCACTTTTTGTGCATTTTGTTCCAAGGTTTTCATAACCTGATAGGTCTTTAGTATAAGCCGTGCAATAACCACCATTATCACTAACGCCACTATCGTTACACTGTGCTTCTGTACAGCTATCAAAGTATGAATTTCCACCACATACTATTTCTGTTCCAACACCTTTATCTTTATCGCATTTTACTTTATCTTTTACCGGAGAATAAGTACCATTACAATTTGAACTTCCTGTCCAACATAGTGTATACTCATATACAGGGGTCCCATCAACTTTTTTGCACCTTTCTCCTATAAATACATGATCTTCTGCATATTCTTTATTTGTGGTAGCATAGCAACTACCTTTTGTTTGTGTAGTACAAGTTTCTTCCACCATACATTTTTTATAGTATGTATGTGAGCCGCACATGCACGGGGTTTCGCCCTCTGGAGCACGCGCACCCTCGCACAAGTGTAAACCATAGCAAGCGCTTGTGGTCGGCAAGTTGTTCTCATCGGCACAGTCTACGCAGTCGCCGCATGCGGTGCTTGTTCCCGGGAAATTTGCACCAGCACTAACAAAGTTTGTATTTCCGGTGCAATCTGATGATTTTTTCGTATGTACATCGCAAATTGAGCCGCATTTATAAACTGTCGGGTTGCTCTTAGTATCATACTCCACACCGTCTTCATAATAGCTTGTATATGGCGTACAAGGTTCACAGCTATAACCTTGGCTTTCCATGCTAGCTTTTTCTGATTGACTTATATTGTAACCGGAGCAGCTACTGGTAGAAGTCGTGATTTTGCCGCATTTATAAACTGTAGTTCCGTTGGTTGTGTTGCCGTTATCATCGGTAACAGTCGGCGTACAGTCATGACATCTGTAATCGCCGCTAGCCTCCTTAGAAGAAGCCTCTGACGCTGTCAAACTATACCCTGAACAGCCCTCAGATTTGCTGCAGGAATATACCGTATCGCCTTTGCCGGAATAGTTGTAGTTGCCGCTATAATCAGTTTTATAAACATCCGGAGTGCAGGAATCGCAATCATAGCCTGATATCGGCGAACTCAAATTATAGCCGCTGCAGCCGCGGACGTCCGAACGGATAGGCACGCAGTCATAAACGGTGCGAGTATCGTATTCGGTATAGGAAATACCTTTACTCGTACAAAGGTTGTTTGTAACAGTTTGAGAACAAGAATCACAGGCTTTTCCGTCTTCCGGAGAGGTTAAGTTATAACCGCTGCAGCCGCTGTAATATGTGTTTTCGGAACAATCTGTCCATTTTAGCTGCCAACAGCCTACTTCTTCATCCAACTCGCATTCATAGTGGCGGTATTTATAAGAAAGTCTATCGGCTTCAGATTCACATTCGCTTTGACCAGAGTAAATACATTTCAACTCGTCGCAGTCGCCGGCTGCTACGCAAGTTTGAGACTTTGGATGTTTAATTTTTTCACAGGTTACACTACCTGTTTTAGTAAAATAACGAATACCGTCGCATTGGGTGACGATGTCGTTTGTGCCGCAGTTGTCGGCATCGGGCAAAAAGCAAACTGAGGCATTTGCCTGCGTTGTTATAAATGCCGTACACAGCAGCGTAAGACATTGTTTTGTAATAAAATTAAATATTTTCATCTTGCGTCTCCAACCAATAATTGAACCTCGGAGTGTGTAAAAATAACGGTCGTTTTTTTTACACACATTTTTCCCTGTTGCTGATAGTATAGCCTAACATTTGCTAATTTTCAATAATTATTTGAGATTCTGCTATTTTCTTCATAAAAATGTAACATTTAAAATTCGGCGATTTCGGGCGTTTTGAGTGTGTAAAAAAAACGACCGTTATTTTTACACATTCGTAATAATTTTTATAGCAAGGAGAGTGTCATGAGTGGCTGGATTTTCAAGGCGTGTAGCCGATTTTTATACAGCGTGGTGTTTTTAGGTTTTGCGGCGTGTTTTGCCCCGGCAAATGCCTCAGTTTGCTTTTTGCCCGATGCCGACAACTGCGGCACAAACGACATCGTCACCCAATGCGACGGGGGACAGCACTATTTTGTAGCCAAACCGCCGGCAGGCGTTACCGGACAAACCTGCAGAGAGAAAGTTCAAGAATATCTTAAGCTGCTCGGGCCGGATCAACAGCCGCGTCTTAATTATTTAACTTGCACTTCAGCCGGTGACTGTGATTATATGGGGTGTGTTTATGCCGGCGAAACAGATTGTAAAACCAAGGCCGACAACCGTTCATCTAAAAACGCTCACTACGAATGTTATTTAGATACTGCGACCGGCTGTTGGTATCAGACTGAAACTCCTTGCAATGAATATGACTACCCGTCATCTAATCCGTCTTACCCTTTGGATTCTCCAGAAGACGGCAAGGCTTGCAAAGCCAATACTTGGAATGTGGAACATCATCTGTGCTCTGACAAAGGTATCGCTTCTACTCAAGATGGAACCCGTACAACCTATGACTGTGTGCCTATCGTACCTAAAGTGAGCGGCTGCGATGGTTATAATCTGAGTTCTCCTATCTCCGGCTATGATTGCGACCCATGTGAACCGGATGTTTATAAAAATGATTACGACGGGAACTATAACTATTCCGGAAAAGGCAATACGGTTTATTCCTGCAGCAAATCCGAGGGCTGCTCAGGGTATAGTTTGACAGCGTCAGAGGCTTCTTCTAAGGAGGCTAGCGGCGATTACAGATGTCATGACTGTACGCCAAAGAATACAGATTCTAATGGTGTGACTACTGATGGAACTACGGTTTATAAATGCGGCAAAATCACGACTTCTACAAATGATTGCTCAGATTATAACGTAAGTCAAGCTGACAAAGCCAGCAAGGAAAGCCAAGGTTACAGCTGCGGCGATACCTGCACTCCGACAACCACATATTATGAAGACGGTGTAGAGTATGATGCAAAAAGCGGTGCTACCGTTTATAAATGCAAAGCAATTTGTGAGGAGCATACAGATAGTAAAAGTAAAGGCTGTACTGGTAACACCTACTTTGTTGGGGCAGGTGCAAATTTTCCGGGAACAAGCGACGAATGCGGCGACTGTGTAGACTGTGCTGATGAAAACAACCTGCCTACAACAAGTGAATGCCATGGTATGCATATATGCGAGGGTGCGCGTGAACCAAAAGATGAAACTCCGTGCATGTGCGGTCCTTATAAATATTACCAAAGATGTTTAGTTGTTGAGACATGCAATACAGATAGTTATTGGGAAGCAAAAAAATGTGAAGGTACTTGCGATAGTTATTGGGATTATTACTCAAGCGCATCTTATACAAGAGGCAGAGCACCAAAAGGTTATTACTATGTAGGTGAAAAATGTAGAAAGACAGATTTAACTTACGTTGATTGGTATGCTAGTTGTACTAGTGAATATTATGATATTAATGGCGGTACCGCACTAGCTAAAGGTATGAAAACATGTCCAAACAATGAAGGAGCGGATGGTGCATCATCTGTAGAATGTGGAGGTTATACATATTTTTCAGAATGTAAAGAAACATGTAATACTGATGAAGAGAAAAACTGGTATAGTGACATAAGGGAATGGGGATATTGCTACGCCACAACAAATAAAAATAATACAGAAACCAATGGACATTATTATATTGGCGAGAAATGTGAAAAAGGAGATGGTACTAAAGTATATAGCTATGGTCTTTGTACGGGTGTAAACTGTAATGGAACAAAAGGCGCTGCTTATGGTAAAAAAGAATGTCCAAATAATAGCGGAACAGGAGAAGTTTCTTGCGGCGGTAAAAAATATTTTGATACCTGCACAGAATCTTGTAATACTGATGAAGAGAAAAATTGGTATAGTGACATAAAGGAATGGGGATATTGTTACGCCACAACAAATAAAAATAATACAGAAACCAATGGGCATTATTATATTGGCGAGAAATGTGAAAAAGGAGACGGTACTAAAGTATATAGCTATGGGCTTTGTACGGGTGTACACTGTAATGGAACAAAAGGCGCTGCTTATGGTTTAAAAAATTGCTCATCTGGAACATATCCTAGTGGTAAAACTGTTACATGTGGTGGAGTAACATATGCAGAAATATGCAAAGCCGAATGTAGCTATGACTACGATGAAGCAATGTGTGCTAAAGACGGTAAAGATTTCGTCGCTAAGTGCCTTGACGAAAACAAAAAAGAATGGGGAGAATGTAAAGACAAAGAATAAAGTGAATATTTAACAAACCAACCTACAACTATAAAACTCCATAGGCTTCCCCCTGTGGAGTTTTATGTATTTTCAGCTTATAGTATTATTTCCTTGATTTTCTCAAATAATGCTGTTATAAAATTTAACGTCCGGTGTTGGAGCACTGGACGTTAATTTAACTATGAAAGGGTTAAACCCCATCTTTAACCTATTTCTAAGTTAAAGATAACCTATTTTTGCTTTAATGTCAAGACCTAAAGTCAAAACATGGCAAATTTGAAAACTAAAAACAGAAAACGAACGATTGAGAATAAAAAAAGAATCGTGTATTTCATAAAAAAACAACAAATAGAAAAGGAAATACACGA
>CAVKTH010000085.1:0-6240 GCA_963659495.1 Bacteroidaceae bacterium
TTGCAGAGAGAGAGAGAGACCTTTGCTTAGCTTATTTTTCATCTTTCTTTCCTCTTAAATTAGTTATTTTACATCTTTATTCTATACCAGCCGCACTCCATAAGTCAACCGCAAAATCCGACTGTCCGATTCGCAGTCATAGGCCTAATTTAGGCAAAAAAATAAAGTCGTTCTAAAAAGAACGGCTTTATTTTATAATTAGACTGCGTATCTAACCATGGAATACTGGTTGAACTTGAACTCATCCTTAGGAATAAGGACAAGTTTCTGGTCAGCAATAGTGCGGGAGAGTAAAACTCTGTCACCGTCGCCATACTCAAATACCGTACCCACAGAAACCGGCCAAACTAGCATCTTACGAGCAAGCTTAACCTGTTTACCGGTACGCAAGTCTGTAAATGTTTCACCACGCTGCAGGCAAGGTGTTTTTTTCAAAATGTGCTTGTTGGTATAATCAAGCAATTTTGGGTACTGCAACAAAGACAATCCCTCAGGAAGCTTTATTAAACAAACAACCTTGCAATCATTCAAAACATTTGCGTTCATATACATAGTCATAAAAGTAAAATATAATAATCAAAATATGCTTATTATATACTCTTTTTTGTGCGTTTTGTCAATAGATTTTTTAACCGAAAATTAAAAAAACTTCCGAAAAATATCGGAAGTTGTTAAAAATTAAATTACAGAAGCCGGATTTTAATCTTCGCGGTTAATCCCCTGCATAGCCAGCATGGCGTTCATTCTGTCACGGTTTGCATCTTCGCGGGAATATTCTTTGCCTTGTTCTTTGGCGGCTTTTCTTTCGTTGTCAACCGTAGCTGCAGCCACGTCATGAATATTTCTTTCCGGAGTTTTTCTAGCTTCAACATTAGCTTTTCTATCTAAAATACGTTTTGTAGCAGTAGTCATATTTTTTCTCCTAAAATGTTTGTTCTGAACATAAAATATCATTTTATACTTATTTTGTCAACTTTTATTATAAAAAAATATTTCAGGCAAAAAGAAACCGCCTTTTTCTTTACAGAAAAAAGCGGTTTTGAATATTTCCAGTTAACGTACCTCAACAAAACTTAGCAAGCTTTAGCAAGTTTCTTAGATTTGCTAACGCAAGACTTCTTAGACTTGTTGCGTACATGAACGAACTTGCAACGCTGAGACTTGCCTAAGCCAATCTCCTCATTGTGAATTCTCTCGTTGAGACGAAGTTGCTTGCGAGCCTCTTCTTCAGTATATCCACGCTCAACCAGGAACTTAATCTCGGCATCGTGTGAAGCATTGACCTTGTCCTTGATAGTTCTTCCAAAGAGGAGAGCAGCCTTACGACCAGCAATCATCTCATCATCAGTAAGTGGACGACCAAGTGACTTCAAAGCGTTCAAAACAACAACTGCATTCTCAACTGTAACTGTAGCGAAAGTATTCTGTACCATAATTATAAGGATTTAAAAAGTTTATAATAATTTGAATTTCATTTATACTTATATCATTTTTATATATTTTTGTCAATATTGATTCTGTGCCTTTCTAAAAAAAATGTTGTAATTGCGGCGGTGTCTGCTAATATCAAAGGCAGATATCAATAACAGAGCTGTTAAAAATGGAAAAATCTCAAAAAAAATTAGGAATTATCGCCGGCGGCACCGGACTGCCGAAAATGCTGATAGACCATTGCTTAGATACCGGTCGCGAGTTTTATGTGCTGGCAATAGAGGGTAATGCCGATAAGGCGGCTTTTACTCCGCTGATTCCGCATAAATGGATTCGCATCGGACAGGCTGGAACCGGCTTTAAAACTTTTGCCGATGAGGGGGTTGAAGAAGTGGTTATGATTGGCACGATTCACCGTCCGACTCTGGCGGAATTGGTGCCGGATTTGCGTACGGCGGCGTTTTTTGCTAAAATCGGCATGAAAGCTTTGGGCGATGACGGAATTTTACGCGCCCTGATAAAAGAAATAGAAGCCGAAAATATGCGGGTTGTCGGTATTCATGAGGTTATGCCGGAACTGCTGGCGCAAGAGGGCGTTTTGACCAAGCATAAGCCGGATAAACAGGCCGAAGCCGATATTGAACGCGGCGTTGAAGTCGGTTTGGCGCTGGGCAGACTGGACGTCGGACAGTCGGTTATTGTGCAGCAGGGCTTAATCCTTGGCGTAGAGGGTATTGAGGGAACCGATGAGTTGGTGCGCCGCTGCGGAACCTATCAGCGCAAAGGCGCCGCCGGAATTTTGGTTAAACTGCGCAAGCCGCAGCAGGATTTGCGTATAGATTTGCCGGCTATCGGCACGCGGACGATTGAAAATCTGCATAACGCCGGTTTCCGCGGTTTGGCGGTGCATGCCGGCAATGCGCTTATGGTTGACGCCGAAGAGGTTATAAAATTGGCTGATAAATACGGAATGTTTATAAAGGGAATTATCCCGGAGGAGAAAAAATAATGAAATATTATCTGATTGCAGGAGAACCGTCGGGAGATTCGCTGGGCGCGCGCTTAATTCAGGCTTTGCGCCGCAAAGACAAAAAAGCTGAATTTTATGGAGTCGGCGGCGAGAGCATGCAGGCTGAGGGCGTGAAGTCTTTGTTTAATATCAGCGACTTGGCGATTATGGGATTGGCTGAAGTTATTCCCAGTATTCCGCGTGTGCTGCGCCGTATCAATGAAACGGTTGCCGATATTCAAAGAGTACGGCCTGATGTGGTGGTGACCATAGACAGCTGGAGTTTTTCCGCCCGCGTGCATAAAAAACTGCGTCAGCTGAAATTAAATATTCCGCAGGTGCATTATGTGGCGCCGCAGGTTTGGGCTTGGAAAAAGAAACGCGCCCGCACCATGTATAAATATATTGATTTGCTGCTGACTTTGTTCCCTCAGGAACCGAAATATTTTACGCCGTATAACTTGGCGACCGAGTTTGTCGGTCATCCAGTTATTGAAAGCGAAGTTGTCAACGGCGTGAAAGGCGATTTTAAAAAACGTCATCATATTCCGGAGGAAAACCGCTTGCTGCTGGTGCTTCCGGGGTCGCGCCATAATGAGGTGGAGCGCCTGCTGCCGACGTTTTTGGAAGTGGTAAAGCAGCTGCACGAGCGCTATAACGATTTTTCTTTTGTGATTCCGACTGTCGGCACGGTTGCCGCGCAGGTTAAAGATATGGTTAAGCAATCCGGCTTGCCGATAGAGATTGTAGAGGGAACCAAAGAACGTCATGACGCTTTTAAGAGCGGCGATGTGGCGATTGCCGCGTCCGGCACGGTGGCGCTGGAATTGGCGATTGTGGATGTTCCGCATATTATCGCCTATAAGGTTCCGAAGCTGACCGAATGGCTGGCGCGCCACTTTATCCATATTCAATTTGTGAACTTGAGCAATATTTTGCTGGGGAAAGAGGTGGTGCCGGAATTGCTGCAGCAGGATTGCACGGTTGAAAAAATAATGTACTATGTTGAGCAGTTTATGAAGCATAAGCCGGTTTATAATCAGCAAATGGACGGTTTTGAAAAAGTACGCAAGCTGCTGGGCATGGGGCAGCAGACGCCGAGTGACAATGCCGCCGAAGCTATTATAAGGGAAATTAAAAACTATAAAAAATGAGGCTGTTCCGTAACATAACGGCAGAAATAAAAGAAAATTTTTTCGCCGAGCAAAGCCGGTGGCTGGCTTGGGTGCCGTTTTTGTTCGGCTGGGGCATTGCTGTGTATTTTGCTTTGCCGTTTGAGCCGAATTATTGGGGAACTCTGGGCGTTTTTGAAGCAACATTGCTGCTGTTTTATCTGCTGCGCCATAAGGGACTGCATCTGCTTTTTACGGCTATTCTTATATGCGAATTCGGCTTTATGGATATTCAGCTGCAAACTCTGCTGAAAAGCCGTAAAGTCGCGTTTACGCCGGAAGTTACAGACTATATTAAAGGGCAAATCAGCGCGGTTTCGTATAATGAAAAAGGACGTAAGCGGCTGCTTTTGCAGAATGCTGAAAATTTTGACGAGCCGCTTAAAGGCAAATACCGCGTTACAGTAATGAACGGTGGAAATACGGATTTTGAAGTCGGGCAATGCGTGGAGCTGGTGGGGACGTTTTTTCCGCCGTCGCCCGTGCCGGTGCTGAATGGTTTTCAGCTGAACCGAAAATATTTTTACGAGGAAATCAGCGGCATCGGCTATGCTAACAGTTCGGTTTTTGTGATTGACTGCGCGCAGGAGCAGCCGTCGTCTTTTCGGATTCGCCTTAACAAAATCCGCCAGCAGATTACGGACGATGTGGCAGAGATTTTGCCGCAGGATGAAGCCGGAATTGTGGATGCGGTGCTGATTGGCGAACAAAGCCGGACACCGAAGCGGATAGTAAACAATTACCGCGATTCGGGACTGGCGCATTTTCTGTCAGTTTCCGGTCTGCACATGGGCGCGATTGCCGGTCTGGTGTTTTTTGTGCTGCGTTTTTTACTGGCGCTCTTTCCGGCTGTAGCTTTGCGTTATGATGTCAAAAAGCTCGCCGCGACCGGAGCGATTCTTTTTGGCGCGCTGTATTTGCTGGTCTCAGGTATGGCAATTCCGGCGGAGCGGGCGTTTATTATGACCGCGGTGGTGCTGCTCGGAGTTATTTTTAACCGGCAGGCGATTTCTATGCGGATGGTTTGTTTTGCCGGTTTGGTGCTGCTGATAGTTTCGCCGCAGGCTTTGATTTCTATCAGCTTTCAAATGTCGTTTGCGGCGGTGGTTGCCTTAATCGCTTTTTATGAAAAATATGCGAAAAAGATAGCTTTATGGTCGGTAAATCGGGGAATTTTCAGCAAGATTTTCTTCTATTTGGCGGGGATTGTGATTTGCGATTTTGTGGCGAGCTTGGCGACAATGCCGTTTGCAATTTATCATTTTCACCGGATTTCAGTTTATACCAGCTTGGCCAATCTGCTTGCCGGTCCGTTAATCGGTTTGGTTTTGATGCCGCTGATTTTGCTTTGTTTGGCGGCTCTGCCGTTGGGACTGGCTTTATATCCGCTGCAGGCTCTGGGCTATGGCGTGGGCTGGCTTAATAAAATAACGGAATTTGTCTCGTCTTTGCCGCATAGTGTGGCGTATGTGGATTCGCTGCCGTTTTGGGGATTCGCGCTGATTGTCTGCGGCGGCTGGTGGCTGTGCGTATGGCAAAGAAACTGGCGCCTGTGGGGAGTGCTGCCGATTTTAATTGGCGTCAGTACAATGTTTTTCGGCTCGCAGCCGGATATGGTTTTTGCGCCCAAAGGCGAGGGGATTGCTTTGCGCAATAAGGCGGGAGAAATGCTGCTGATGCCAATGAAAACTGATAGCTGGACGGTGTCGGTTTGGCGCGAAAATCTGCATCTGAAAGAGCTGGATAAGGAACAGCGGGAAGAATTGAAAGAAATATTTGCCGGCAGCAAGACGGATTTTGATAATATTGCTCTGAAATGCGATGTAGAAAAATGCGTTTATCTGGATTCGCTTACATTTTATAAGCAAGGAAATATCAATATAGACGGGAAAAATATTGACAACAGCGCCGGAGGGTATATCTTTAGGCAAGATAAAACAAAAGTTGTGCCGCTGCAGCCGCAAGGTATCTGCCGGCCGTGGCATGGCTGCATTAAACAAGAAAGGGATAAAAATGACTGAAACAGTTGAAAAAACTGAAAATGAAAAAAATCTGCTGACAGCGTTTGTGGCTGGTTTCAAAAATATCTTTAACTTTAAAACCCGCGCCAGCAAATATGACTATTGGGGATTTATTTTTGCCAATTTTCTGTTTAGCCTTATTATGCTGGGGGTTGGAATTGTGCTGGCCATGGTAATTTCATCAAAAACTTTGGTAACAGTCGGCATGGTTATTTATTATTCGTATTCAATAGCAGAATATATTGCTGTTTTGGCTTTGTCGGTACGCCGTTTGCATGATACTGACCACAGCGGCCAGCTTTTATGGCTGCCTGTTATATTCGGTTTTTGTATGATATTGGGCATAGTACTTGATACAAAACTGCAAGCCAAAGTTTTTGGTACGGCTCTGATGGCTGCTGCCGGAATTGCTTTTTTAGGCGTTATCGTCTGGCTGTTCATCTTATATTTGCGTAAAGGTCAAACCGAAGAAAACAGTTTCGGCAAACCGGTGGAAGAAAGCGAAAAATATAATAAAATAGCCAATATTTATATTATTTCATATTTAGCAATAAGCATTGCTTTCAGCGCTCTTTCAGTTGTGTTAAACCATAGTGATCAGCAAGAC
>CAVKTH010000086.1:0-6064 GCA_963659495.1 Bacteroidaceae bacterium
ATATATAACCTGTTACATAGTGATTTTTTTCCATAACATCGTAAATAAAATCACTTAAAATTTCATAAGTTTCTTCATCTATTTCAAATACTGACTCTATTATATCAATATTTCTTGATACAGCCTCAGATACATTGGCTTGATTATATATTAGTTCATAATTTTCTTTTTTTATATATTGATATTCACAGCATAAACAAATTATGACTAAAATATTTAAACTAATAGAAATAATAGCATGACATTTAAAAGTATCCATTTTGTGTCCTCAATTTATTTTGCAGGATTACAAATAATATTCTTACCAGAAATTTTACAAAATTTATTTATTTCACTTACTCGGATAAATCCACTTTCCTCTAGCAAATCTTCTGTATAATTAAGGGAATTCACATATTGTTTTAATTTTTCTATTGTTATCTTTTCTATATTTGACGTAATATAATCGTCTAATTTTACTTTGTTATAATCAACCTTATGACAAATTGCCGCTCCTAGCATCATTCCGAAGAAAAAAACAACAAATACATCACTGTTCCACATTTCAATCACACTTTCTTTTTAATAGTAATATTCTTTATCTAAACGCTTATATCCTTTTTTACCTGTATAAGGATTTGTGTTCGGATATGATGAAAAATTGTTATTTTTATACTCATCACTTACTGTTTTATAATGAGCTTCTACATAAGTTCCATCTTTTCTAAAGTAGCCTCTTTGATAACGAATATTAGAATTATAAACAGGATAATCTGAGAAATTATCATCATATTTACGTTTTCGAGCTTCAGCATTAACAGCTATTATACATATAGCAAATATAAATATATATATTTTCATTTTCTTAGCTCCAAATTATTCTTTACATGTAAATGGGATACAAGTGTTATCTTCCAACATATATTCATTAACATTAATATCTCCGGCATAAAGGTAACCAACTTTACGAGTTTCTCCTTTACAAACAAATTCTGGAGTTTCTTGAAAAGTTATTTCTCCTTCTTTGAAATCTAAAAGTTTTTTTAGCTTTTTTTTGGCTTTTTTACCTAAAATTTTTATGTCATCGGCCGTCTGAACATTAAAAGTAACGATTTGATTATCGCTTTTTTCATTCTTTCGGGTTTCAGGACAATCAATATTTGCTAATCTAATTGACACCAATTCTCTGCCAACAACGGCTTTAACTGTGTCACCATCAATAACCTTAGTTATAACAGCAGGTATTTTTTCTTGCTCTTTATTTTCTGCATTTGCGGAAAATGTTAAACAAACAGAGCATAAAGCAACTAAACTTAACATAATTTTATTCATAAAAACTCTCCTCGGTTCTAACTAAAATTTAAAAAATCCACCTTATGAAAAGGTGGTCGGAGAGTTCGAAAATCATATATCCTAAAATGACTCTTCTAGCCTTTCAGACTGTCTTGTTTCAGAGATAATCGACAATCTTTGAACATACGCTAGAAGCTCCCCGACCATATAGCTATGAATCGGTGATATTTATTGCCTTTTACGAGCAACTGACGATGTATCCAACACCGTAGGATATTAAGAGCTTTCGACAGCTCCGCACCTTTTCAGGCGCTAAACTAATTTTCATTAGTCAATTTTATGATAACAGGTAAAATATAATTTGCAATATATTTCACGCGCATAATATCGTAAAGTGAATATGTAATAAATATGTACTAGTCTTTTTGGTTGTATACGGGGATACGCATTAATTCATATCATATCAATAAAAAATTGTAAGAATGTAATTGCATTACATATCATAATAAACAATTACAAAATATCAACTTTACAAATAATTCACAATTATCAATAAGTTACAAAAACAGATAAATTTTTACTTATACATACCTCCTTTATTAAATTAGTAAATTTATCAAGCCATTGACCGGTAAAAAACAAGATTTCTAAAACTTTTGTATATAAAATATCGTTTATTTAAGGAGTAAAAAATGACTAAAAATAACATAAAAATTGAAATTGATGTTGATGATTACATAAATTTATTAAATGAAAGAAGAGATTTTATTGCTAAGTTTTATAATTGGAAAATACCTGACTGCTTATGGGACTATTTCTGTGAAACAATTACTGAATGTGGAATATATGGAAATACTAATCCTAACTATGTTGTAGATAATGCGGTGGTAAATGGAGATTTTGGAAACTTTGATGAATATAAAGATAAATTTGAAACAGATGAAAATTTTATAAACAGAGTTCATAATAATACATTTTATCTAAATGCAGATGAGAGAATCGTTTGTTTTAGTATTTAACTCTTTGTGTTATACTTAACTAATTCTGCTTGAAAATTAAACCAATCAGTATACGGCTAGTATACGAACAGAAATTTTCGGCTGAATTTTGGATTAACCTAATTAAATGAAAGGGCGGAAAAGCTAAATGGTACAAGCGGGCGGACTCGAACCGCCTGCCTACTTCTTAGGAGGAAGTCGCTCTATCCTGATGAGCTACGCCTGCAACACAAAAAGCTTTATACCGCACTTTATTGCAAAATGCAAGCCGGATTTATTTTCCGGTTGCTAAAAACTCTTTAATCGGGCGATAGCTGCGCCGATGCTGCAGCGTCACTCCATATTGCCGCAATCCATCAATATGCGCTTTCGTGCCGTAACCGGCGTTTTTTTCAAAGCCGTAATGCGGATACTGCTTTGCCATTTCGCTCATCAGCCGGTCACGGTAAACTTTGGCTAAAATACTGGCCGCGGCAATAGAATATGAGCGCCCGTCGCCGCCGATAAAACATTCATTAGCACACGGAAAATCCTTAGGCAGCCTGTTGCCGTCTATCAGCGCGATATCCGGTTTTTGCGGCAATTTTTCCACCGCGCGGCGCATTGCCAAAAATGTTGCCTGCAAAATATTCAGCTCGTCTATCTCCGCCGCACTCGCCTCGCCTATGCCGCATAAAACGTGTCCGGCTTGTTCTTCCTGCCACAAAAGTTCATACAAATATTCTCTTTTTTTGGCAGTAAGTTTTTTAGAATCATTAAGCTGCGCCAACAGTTCCGGCGCCACATTTCGGGTTAAAAACACCGCCGCTCCGGCTACTACCGGCCCCGCCCAAGGGCCGCGCCCCGCTTCGTCAATTCCGCAAATCAAACCGCGGTGTCCGTCTTCAATTTTCCAATCCGGCATAATTTTCTCCTTTGCCGGAACTATAGCACAAGCCGCGCAAAACGCAAGCCTTAATGGCGGATAATCGGCAGCCCCTCGTATTCTGCTTCCACCAGCCCGCCGATAATAACCGCTACATTTTTGAAACCGGCTTTTTCAAACATTTCCGCTGCCTGCGACGCCCTGCCGCCGGAAGAGCATAATATATTGATAATCTGGTCTTTTTTAATGTTATTTTCTTTGATAAATTCAAGCGGATTCAGATTTTCTAAATCCTGATTTACATGCGGCAGCCCCAGCTCTTCCACCGCCCGTTCTTCCGGCAAACGCACATCCAAAATAAACGACTTTTCATTTAAGTTTATCGGCTTAATAAAACGCATTTTGACCTCCTTTTTATTCAAAGATAGTCATTGCCGCCCCAATTTAAAGCAATAAAAAAGGCTTGGATTTTGCTCCAAACCTTTTGCTTAAAATCAGCCTATCGCTTATAAAAAGTAGTTGCGCAGGTAATCGGCCAAATCAGCTGTATTAACGCGGATTTGCTCCATGGTGTCGCGGTCGCGCAAAGTTACGCTTTCCGGCTGCTGTTCAATAGTTTCAAAGTCAACAGTCAGGCACAGCGGTGTACCGACTTCATCATGGCGGCGGTAAGCCTTGCCGATGTTGCCGGTGTTTTCCAAAGCCACGCGGCCGATCCCCAGTTTCATCAGCTGCTTTTTCAGTTCGTGGCATTTTGCCATAATCTGCTCATTGTTCTTTTTCAGAGGAATAATCGCCACTTTAATCGGCGCCAAGTGCTTTTTGAGCTTCAAAACAACACGGCTGTTGCCGTCGCCTAAATCTTCTTCGGTATAAGCTTCAGTCAGCACTGCCAGAACACCGCGGTCAACACCCATAGACGGCTCAATCACAAACGGAATAACCCATTTGCCGTTTTCGTCCTGAATGCACAATTTTGTGGTAGAATCCGGATTAGCGTGGCAATGAGCCTCCAGCTGGAATTCGCTTTGATTTTTGGTGTGATTGCCTAAATCATAGTCGCGGCGGTTGGCGATGCCCTCCAGCTCTTCCATACCATGCGGGAATTGATATTCAATATCATAGCAGGCTTTGGCATAGTGCGCTAAATCGTCGTCCGGAGTTTTATAGATGTTCATGTGCTCTTTAACCAAGCCTTGATCAAGCCACCATTGAATACGAGTTTCTTTCCACTTTTCATGCCATTCCATATCGGTGCCGGGCGAAACAAAATATTCCAGCTCAGCTTGCTCAAACTCACGCACGCGGAAGATAAAGTTGCGCGGAGTAATCTCGTTGCGGAAAGACTTGCCGATTTGCGCAATACCGAAAGGCAGCTTGCGGGAGGTGGAATCTATCACGTTTTTGAACTGAGTGAAAATAGCCTGTGCGGTTTCCGGACGCAGATAGGCAATATTTTCATCGCTTTCCACCGGCCCGACCTGAGTTTTGAACATCAGGTTAAACGGGCGCGGTTCAGTTAAATCGGTTGAGCCGCAAACAGGGCATTTACCGCCGATTTGGTCTGCGCGGAAACGGCCTTTACACTTTTTGCAGTCTACCATCGGGTCAGAAAAAGTATCTTCGTGACCGGAATATTTCAAAACTTTGCGGTTAGTTAAAATAGCGGCGTCCAAACCCTCTACGTCATCGCGTTCATAAACCATAGCGCGCCACCAAGCGGCTTTTAAGTTGTTTTTGAGTTCCACACCCAGCGGACCGTAATCATAAACGCCTTGCATACCGCCGTAAATATCGGCGTTTTGAAAAATAAAACCTCTTCTTTTGCACAAAGAAACCAGCTGGTCCATAGAAGTTGCTACCATAATTTTAAATCCTTCTTTCTCTTTAATGTTTTTTAATAAGTTTGTTTTACTGTATAATTTTAGAAAATGCAAGAGGGATTAAAGATGAAGAGAACAAAAGTAGCGTTTGCTTATGATTTTGATGAAACGCTCAGTACAACTTATATGCAGGATTATTTTTTGATTCCGGAATTGGGGATGAAACCCGAAAATTTTTGGAAAGAAGCTAACGCTTGGTCCGAGGCAAACGGCGTGGATCAAGTGACCGGAAGCATGTATTACTTTAAAAAAACGGCGGAAGAAACCGGTTTAAAGCTGACTAAAGAAAATATGTTCTGCTGCGGCGAGTTTATTGTTTTTTTCAAAGGCGTAAACGAGTGGTTTGAGCGCATCAACGCCTACGGCAAAACTCTGGGGCTGGATATTGAGCATTATATAATTTCTTCCGGCTATGAAGAAATTATTGAGGGTTGCAGCATCCGCAAGTTTTTTAAAGACGTCTACGGCTGCGCTTTTGCTTATAATGAAGAGGGTTTGCCGGTTTGGCCGGCGCGCGTGGTTAATTATTCCGGCAAGGTGCAGTATCTTTCTAAAATCAATAAAGGTTTGGGCAAATTTGAAGACAAGGCTGTAAACGACTATACTCCGGACGATAAGCGCCGCATCCCGTTCAGCCGCATTATTTATTTCGGCGACGGGCTGACCGATATTCCGTCCATGCGCATGGTAAAAGAGCATAACGGCACGGCGATTGCGGTTTATAAACCGCGCAGCCACCATAAAGAAAAGGCAGTTAAGCTGCTGAAAGACAACCGCGTAAACTTTGCCTTGGCCGCCGATTACCGCGAGGGCAAAGAGATTGACTGCGTTGTGAAAACAATACTAAACAAAATCGCTACCGACCGAGATTTGGAAATTCTCCGCAAGCGTGAAGACCGTAAAAAAGAGGGCTGCGGAATTTAATATTCCGCCAATATTTCCGGTTGACACAGCCTGTGTGTCTGTTGTAGGATAAATATAGTAAACAACTTAATTTAAGAGGAAAGAAAGATGAAAAATAAGCTAAGCAAAGGTCTCTCTCTCTC
>CAVKTH010000087.1:0-5718 GCA_963659495.1 Bacteroidaceae bacterium
TAAGTACCCCTCACCCGACGCCAAGGCGTCACCCTCTCCCGCACGGGGCGAGGGTCCTAGATTGCTTCGCTACGCTCGCAATGACGCCGTAACTAACGGCGAGGGTTTGCTCCGCCCTTGGTGTGACAAGATCCTAGGCACAGACTGTGCGTCACGGCCTAGGATGACTGGTGGCAGAGGCGCAAATTCCTTTGGCAAAAGTATGATTGAGATGTTAGGAGTTCTGGCGATTATCGGGGTGCTGAGCATTGGAGGCATCGCCGGCTACTCCAAGGCGATGGAAAAGTGGAGAATTAACAAAATGGCAGAAGAATACAGCTACCTTATGCAAGGACTGTTAGGGCATCTGACAGAATTTCAAAATTTACCAGCAAACACCGGACTGGTTGATACCAGTTTTGCCATGGGAATTATTCCCGACACTTGGAAAAAAGTTACTTCTCTGCATGTAACCGATACCTTTGGAAATACCGTAAAACCCTATGTTCGCAATAATCGGCTGATTATTGATTTTTACCTTGGCGGAATCTCTACAAACTCTGATAACGTAAGCGCGACTCAAGGCTTCAGCCAGCGAACCTGCGAAACTCTAATGCGCGATGTAGTAGCTCCGCTGCACTATTCGGTTTCTGTTGTTTGGATATATTTATCTGACAATCCGGCCACACCCAGCAAATATTTTCAAGGCGACAGCCGCTGCAGCCAAGGACTGCATTGCCTGAGCGAGATTACTTTAAGCGATATCCATGAAGCCTGCGGGCTTTGCGACGGCAAACGTCAATGTTCTATAACTCTGGAATTTTAGCTGCAAAAGGGAGCCGCTAAGCTCCCTTTCCAACTTAAAAATCCGCCTACTCGGCTGCGGCATACTGGCGTTCGGTTATACCGAACTCATCTGCTTTCATATTCAAGCAATAGATGCAGCAATCATCGCCGGTGTCATAATATTCCGGTAAAACGGCGCCCAGTTTAAATCCGCATTTTTCATAAAAACGGCGGGTCGGTTCGTATTGAGCGGTGCTGTCTGTTTTCACATACAAACGCTCAGCCCCCAGACTTTTCAGATGAGCAAGCAAATATTCAACTAACTGACGGCCTATCCCTAAACCGCGGTATTCGTTTAAGGTAGAAAGCCAATAAAGTTCATAAGTACCGGCTTTAGCATCCGGCAGTTCTTCAAAGCAGGCATAAGCCACTGTTTTGCCGTTATATTCAGCAAATAAAAAGCGGTGTTCGCAATCTTTGTTGCGCAGCAAATGACGAGCAATATCAGCGTTCAGCTGCACATCGCGTTCATCAAAAAAGCCTGTAGAAGAAGCAATTTGAGCAATAACCTCGGGGTCATTTTCTCGTAAAGTATTTCTGAAACTGAGCATAGTTACACTCCTTTCAGAACGGCATTTCCCTCGGTATAAGATAAGAAAGTTGTTTCAAATAATAAGACGTACCTGTGATGGTCTCCGTCATTAGAACCGCATAAGGCAGCGGCCGACGCACGATTTAACATAAAAACTCCATCGTTGTTAATCCAATGCAGCAAAGCTTATAAAAGACCTTGTTACATTTATGATTATAAACATTTTGCTTTAGCTTTTCAAGTAAAAAGATAAAAATCCACTGCCCTATAAAAAAACGGAAGAAATATCAGCAACAATATCTCTCCCGTTTGCAAGACTAGCGGCTAAAATAATTAGCCAATTCCTCAGGCAGGCATTCCGCAAGCACAAAGTTGCAGAAGCGGCCTTTTTCATAAGCATTGCAACCCAAAAGGCGCAGCTTTTCTCCAGCGGCCGAACGCGGATACAAACCCTCAAAATGAGTAAAACCGTGTTCGTTTTCCGGCAGCATAAACACCGGACGGAACGTTTTACGCTTCTGATTAAAGAAGTGTTCAATCTCCAGACGCCTGCATGACTTAAAAGCAAAAGTCTTTCCGGTTTCGCGCAGATTGTGATAAGCTTGAATCTTGTCAGTATAAGAATACTTAACATCAAAGCTAACCTGCTTTACAGCTTTCAGATGTCCGCGGTTACCGAACTCACACTCCAGCAGCAGTCCCTCGTAAGACGCATTTTTCTGATACAGCCAACGCTGTCCGCCGGCCATTGAAAACAACACCGGCACCTGATTCAAGCTCAAATCCGAAACATACTCCGGCTCTCCGTCTTTTTCATCCGGAGATGCAGCCAAACTCTGCTCATACATTTCTGCGCCGACTAAACGATTATTTCTATAGACACCGCGCAAAAAAGTCAATTTACCGGCAAGCACCTTGTCTGCAACCAGATTGTCTTGCCAAAAATAAGGTAACTTTTTCATAACTAATAATTTTTAAGTAATACATAATCGCTGTTAGTTATAGCACGCTGCCGGCAATTTTCAACATTTTTCGTAACTTGACAAAAAAATATTGCATATTCTGCAAAAGAAGAGTATATATAAAGTAATTAAAAAATTTTTATGTCTAATTTTAATTTATATTATTATGAATACGATGATTAAGCTTTCCAGAAACTTTAGTTTGTATGAACTTATTGCCTCCGGCACCGCCAAAGCGAACCATCTTGCAAATACTCCGGAAGAAAAAGACGTAGCTAAACTCAAGCGTCTTTGCACGGATATTCTGCAGCCGGTGCGCGACCATTTCGGACAGCCGGTGAATATTCGTTCAGGCTATCGTTCGGCTGAGGTCAATGCTTTGCTCAATGAAGCGCCTAATTCGCGCCACACCATGTGCGAGGCTGTTGACTTTAGAGTTTCGGGAGTGCATCTGGCAGACGTTTGCGATTATATTGCAAACAATCTGAGATTTGACATTCTGCAGCTGGAGTTTCCAAACAACGACAACACGCAAAACGGCTGGGTTCATGTGGCATATAATCCGTACGGAGAAAACCGCAGACTGAATTTGCAGACTTTTGCGGCGCGCAAGCAGCTGATGCTTTCTGAAAACTTCAGTTTGTATGAGCTGACACACTCCAACACCGGTGAGGCCCGCAAGATTTATAACTTGCCTGATGAAGCCGGAATTGAGCGTCTGCGTCAGGTTTGCGAACATATTCTGCAGCCGGTGCGCGATCATTTCGGAAAGCCGGTGCGCGTTAACTCAGGCTATCGCTCACTTGCGCTGAATACCGCCATTAAAGGCGCCAAAACCTCGCAGCATATGAAGTGCGAAGCGGCGGACTATGAAATTGACGGCATGAGCAACCGCGAGCTGGCGCATTGGGTGGCTGACAACTTGCAGTTTGATCAGGTTATTTTGGAGTTTCATAACAATCCGAAAGACCCGAACAGCGGCTGGGTACACACTTCGTATGTGGCTCCTCCGCGCAAAAACCGCAAACAGCAGCTTACCATAGACAATCGCGGCACCCGCGCCGGTATAGCTTAAATCAACAAAAAAAGAAGATGTTTCACGACATCTTCTTTTTTTGTTTTTTTATTTATAAAAGCGCAAAGCCCGCATGGCGTTTAGAATAGAAATTACCGAAACTCCGACATCGGCAAACACCGCCGCCCAAATAGAAGCCAGGCCGACGGCGCCGAATCCTAAAACCGCAAATTTCACAGCCAGAATAAACACCACGTTTTCATGCACCAGACGCAGAGTTTTTTTAGAAATTTCAATAGCTTTGGCAATTTTAGACGGTTCATCAGTCATAATTACCACATCTGCCGCTTCTATAGCCGCATCCGAACCGACTCCGCCCATGGCAATTCCGATATCCGAACGCGCCAAAACCGGTGCATCGTTAATGCCGTCGCCCACAAACAGCACCTTGCCTTTAGGCGTCTTAGAACCAAGCAACTCTTCAAATTTTTGCACCTTATCCGCGGGCAGCAGCTCGGCATAGCACTTATCCAGCTGCAATTTTTCGGCCACTTTCTGCGCGGCGCTCTGTCTGTCGCCGGTCAGCATAACCGTCTGCGCCACGCCCAGATTTTTCAGCTGCCGGATTGCCGGCGCGGAATCCGCTTTAATTTCATCTTCTATCTGCAGACATCCCAGATATTGACCGTTTTTCAAAACATATATCACAGTTCCGGCCGCCTTAATTTCCGGCACTTTTACACCTTTATCCAGCATCATCTGCGCATTGCCCAGCACAATTTCCGCATTGTCAAAATTGCCGCAGACGCCTTTGCCGAAACAGTCTGTTACTTTAGAAACACGTTTTAAATCCGGCTTTTTGCCATAGGCATTCTTAACCGAAACAGCTATCGGATGCGAGGAATACGCCTCCAAATGCGCGGCGATTTCCAGCAGTTCCGCCGCCGAAATATTTCCCTCCGGCACAATCTGAGTTACGGCAAACACGCCTTTAGTTAAAGTTCCGGTCTTGTCAAACACCACGGTCTCGGTCTGCGCCAAAGCCTCCAGATAGTTGCTGCCTTTTATCAGAACTCCGCATTTAGAAGCTGCGCCGATACCGCCGAAAAAGCTGAGCGGAATAGATATAACCAAGGCGCACGGGCAGGAAATTACTAAGAATGTAATTGCGCGGTAAACCCAATCCTGCAAAGGCTGATTAAACAGCAAAGGCGGCAGAAAGGCCAGCAGCACCGCCGCTATAACCACCGACGGCGTATACCAGCGGGCAAACTTGCTGATAAAATTTTCCACATCCGCCTTTTTAGAAGAAGCATTTTCCACTAAATCTAAGATTTTTGCCACGGTAGATTCGGCATATACGCCGGTTGTCTTTACCTGCAGCACGCCGCCTAAATTTATGGCTCCGCTCAAAACCGTATCGCCGGTTTTCACTTCCCGCGGCAAAGATTCGCCGGTTAAAGAAGAGGTGTCTAAACTGGAATTACCGCTGATAATAATCCCGTCCAGCGGCACTTTTTCGCCGGAGCGGATTTCTATAATACTGCCTTTTTCCGCTTCTTCGGGGCTAACCTCTGTCCACTCGCCGTTTTTCTGCACGCGGGCAAAATCCGGACGGATATCCATCAGCGCGGCAATAGATTTGCGCGAGCGGCTGACCGCGTAACTCTGGAAAAATTCGCCGATTTGGAAAAACAGCATAACCGCCACCGCCTCCGGATATTCTCCCAAGGCAACCGCACCCAAAGTGGCTATAGTCATCAAAAAATTCTCGTCAAAAACTTCGCCGTTTTTAATATTCTGCAGCGCTTTCAGCACAATCGGCAGCCCGGCAATCATATATGACAAAGCAAACAGCATCAATTTAACCGTTTGCGGAAAAGGCAGCAGCGCCGCCGCAAAAAACACGGACGCCGCTAAAATTTTATATAAAGATTTGCGTAATTTTTTAGTCATTATCCCCTCGCCTGCTATAAAATAATTGTGCAGTCCGGCTCTATTTTAGCCACCAGCTTAACCACTTTTTTCATCAGCTCATTTATATCTTGGCTCGTTTCTATTGTCATTTTCTGCGTCATAAAATTTACGCTGGCATTCTCTACGCCCTCCAGCTCTTTCACAGCCGCTTCTATTTTGGCAGCACATACAGCACAATCCAAGTCTTCCAGCTTAAATACCTTTTTCATTTTTCCCTCCGCTTTAGTTAAACGATTAAATATATGTTTAATTGTATAGTAAAAAACCACTGCTGTCAAGCCTATAATTTTATGATTATAGTAAGAAATAAAAGTATAAAACATGTTATATTATATATTTTTATTATTTTTATCTTGACTTTAAAAGATTTTTATCATATATACAATAATGTTTGATTGATTTTATTT
>CAVKTH010000088.1:0-5693 GCA_963659495.1 Bacteroidaceae bacterium
GCTAAGCAAAGGTCTCTCTCTCTCTCTGCAAATCCTGAACATCTGATTATAGGCATATTTTCTGCCGTTCAGCACGTTTTTACAGGGTTTGGCAGAAAAAATGACACTTTCGGAAATAATACATTCAGAACAAAAATAACAACCTCGCCTCTAGCACCCGTCATTCTAGGTCTTGTACCTAGAATCTTCTGGCAGCGAGTCTCTAACCTAGTCAATAAATTAGCCTTATTATTTTATAAGTGCTGGAGACGTTGGTTTAGTGTCTTTTGCACATTCTTTAAGTACCCCTCACCCGCAGGCAAGCCTGCACCCTCTCCCTCACGGGGCGAGGGTTATAGATTGCTTCGCTGCGCTCGCAATGACGGTGCAAGTAACGGCGAAGGATTGCACCGTCATTGGTGCCACAAGATACTAGGTATAAGACCTAGTATGACTGGCGGCAAAGGCGCAAATTCCTTTGGCCGTTCCATGATAGAAATGCTCGGCGTGATGGCGATTATTGGGGTATTATCCGTCGGTGGAATTGCAGGATATTCCAAAGCCATGGAGAAGTATAAAGTTAATAAAATTATCGGCGAATATAATCAGCTGATTATGTGGGTGTTGGAAAATCAGTTAAGCTTGAAAAAATTAGAACATAATACAAAGCTTGCCAATGTAATTATCGCCGCCAATGTACTGCCTGCGGACTGGTCGGCTGTTTCTGACAGCTACTTATCTGACGGCAAGGGCAACTTACTGATTCCTTATGTAAATCAAAGCAAGTCACTCTATAACCTGCAGCCGCGGATAACTATAGACTTCAACTTAGGCGGCCTCTCCGGAGATTTAGCCGATGAAAAAGCAGATACTTTTTCTACAAACTTTTCAGACAAACTCTGTTTTGAGCTTTTTAATAATCTGGTAAAACCTCTGCACTCGCAAACTATTTACGGGTATGTTTACAAGTCAAATCCTATTATCTATTGGGGCGATGCCTATTGCGGGCAAACTACAGGCAAATGTCTGAATAATATTACGCTGTCAGAAATAAAAGAAATCTGCAGTTCCTGCGATAAAGAAAATGAACGCTGCAATATAACCATTGGGTTTTAGCCCGGCTAAAATTCAGTACAAAAAAATTATGATATAGGCGCTGTGCTTCCGGCGCTATATCATAATTTTTTTAAACCTTGTTACAGGCTCTTATTTTACATTTCTGCGGATAACTTTTTTCTTGGTATCTTTTTTGCTGTGAGCGGCAGAAATAACCAGAGCATTTTCCAAATCTTTTTCGGTGCAAAGCCCAATGGCTACCGGATTTTTAGGTTTCAGCTCAGACATTTCAGAATGTTCGCCCTCGCGGATTTTAGCAATAGTTGGCTTGGTTGTACCGATAAGCTTGCAAATCTGCGAATCCATAATTTCCGGACAATGCTTCAAAATCCACAAAATAGCCGCCGGTTTGTCGCTGCGCTGAGACGGAGACAAAACTTTTTTAGCTTTAGCATTGCGCTCTTTGACATTTTTTTCCAAAACATTGGCAACCAATTCTGCAGCAGGGTCGGCTTCGCAGCGGCGGATTTCATCCCAGCTCAGCTGACCGTTGTTAATCGGGCTTAAGCCTTGAATGTTATAGGCAATATCGCCGTCGGCAATAGCTTGGATTTCCAATTCATGAATTTCGCAGAACTTGGCAATTTGATGAAATGTCAAGGTGGTATTATCTACCAGCCATACAGCTGTTGCCTTTGGCATTAAAGGAGCAGTCATTATTTATATCCTTTCAATAAACAAAACATTTTTTCTTACAATAGACATAGTTGCAGCAAGATACAAGTAATTTTTTGGGTTATAAACGCAAAAAGCCTGCAAAAAAGCAGGCCTTTGACATAAATTTACAAATTAGTTGCTAGATTTCAAACCGAAAGCGCCAAATTTGCTGTTGAAACGGCCAACGCGACCGCCTGTATCTACAACGCGGCGGATACCAGTCCAAGCCGGATGAGATTTCGGGTCAATTTCCAGCAGCATTTTTTCGCCGGCTTTGCCCCAAGTAGATTTGGTTTTAACTTCAGTTCCATCTGTCATCACATATGTAATCTCGTGATAATCAGGGTGAATTCCTTTTTTCATTTTTATCTCCAAATAAAATACTTTATATAGTTTTTACGCTTTTATACATTAAGCAAACAAAATACGCAAGTATTATTTTTACTGTTTTTTAAAATTTTTCGTTATTTAGCCAAAGTGTTAGCTGCTTTTTGACGCAAAGCCTCGTTTGCAGCAATCAATGCACCGCCGAACAAAACTTTAGTAAAGTCCTCAGAGCGCACATCTGTTTCGCCCAAAGCCACAATGTATCCGCCGGCTTCTTTAACCAGCAGCATACCGGCAGCAATGGTCTGCGGCAGATTATCAGCCGAAACGGCGATATCCAGCTTTCCGGCGGCTAAATAAGCCAAATCCAAAGAGTTAGCGCCTTTAACCAGCACATTTTTGCTCAAAGCCAAAGACTTGCGGAACAGTTCAGCGTTAGCGCTGCAGCCGATAAGAGCCTGTTCGGCAACCTTGGCGCCGGCAACGCGCAGGCGCTCGTGGCTGCGGAAACCCTCTTTAAACGCGCCGCAGCCTTTTTCGGCAAAAAACAGCTCGTCATAAACCGGACTGTAAATTACGGCATCAACAACCACGCTGTTTTCCACCATGGCAACTGAAACGGCAAAGCTGCCGTTGCCGTGAGCAAAGTTGGCGTAACCGTCAATCGGAGCAACCAAAAAATAGTTGCCGCCGGCCGGAATAGTGTCTTCTTTTTTGCTGATAAAAGCATATGCCGGCTTTAATTTAGCCAGTTCTTCTTTAAGAGTTTTTTCCACTTTTTCATAAGAACGCTGAGCAAAGCGGCCGTCGTTATGGCCGGATTGCAGATGTTCCAATTCATTAAAATCGCGCGACAAGGCAACGGAGGCTTTTTTGACAGCGTTAGCCATGGCGGTCAGGGCAGTTGAGATATAAGCCATTATTTTGCTCTCTCAACATAGTTAGCTTCAGAAGTGCCGACTACAATTTTGTCGCCCACTCCGATAAACGGAGGAACAGTTGTACGCACGCCGTTATCCAAAATAGCCGGTTTGTAGGAAGAAGAAACGGTCTGACCTTTAATCACAGGCTCGGTTTCAACCACTTCGCAAACAACCTGCAGCGGCAAGTCAACCGAAATCGGACGGCCGTCAATGTAAGAAACTTTTACGCTCATGCCGTCAGTCAAAAACGGACGGGAATCGCCGAGCAAATCAGACGGCATAGTAAACTGTTCAAATGTTTCGGATTCCATAAAGGTCAAACCGGTAGAATCTTCAAACAAGAATTGGCAGTCTTTGTCTTCCACCATCAATTTTTCTACAGTATCTTCAGTTCTGAAACGTTCGTTAGTTTTGGTTCCGGCTTCAACTTCTTTCATTTCCACCTGCATAAAAGCGCCGCCTTTACCCGGTTTGATGTGTACAGCTTTAGTAATAGTCCAAGGTTTGCCTTTATATTCAATAACCCAACCAATTCTAATTGCTCCGGCAAGTTGTTTCATATTTTTATCTCCTATTTACAATGTTAAAAATGATTATTTAATTTTGATGACTGCAACATAAACCAACATTTTTTATTTCGCAACAAAAATCGTATAGGCGGCGTCGCTTAAAATCAAAAAATCTGACGGAAGATTGGAAACATCAACTTCATCTTCGGGCTGAACAGCGCTCTGAATTAAAAAAAATTCGCCGTACCATTTCAGCAATTCGGCATTAGCAGCGAATCCGTCTTTCCAAAAGCGGAAAATAATGAAATCCGGTTCGCATTCGCTGACCAACATGGCTTCGTGGCGGCGATTGCGGCAAATAACGCCTAGCAAAGCCTTTTTGCATTTTGCTTTGATTTCTTTGATTTTTTTAGCCGGATTTTCATCTTTTGAAGTGTCAACAATCAACCCGTCGCCGAGTTTTTGCAAATATAAATCAGCGGCGTTTTCTCCGGAAATCAGCACCAATTTTTCAGCCGCTTTAGCCTTGGCGCAAAAGTCCGCAATAAAGCTTTGCGGCAGCGAATCGGGTAAAATAAAACATTGCAGTTTAGAATCGGCGATAAGGTCTGTATTTTCCTGAGTAATTCTGATGATTAAGTTTTGCATTTTGACATTCTTTATGTTAGCTATTAAATATAATGTTAAAAGTATATAACAATTTAAGATAAAGGAAAGTCTTTTTTACCATGGAAATGCAAAAAATGGAACAAAGCCAAAATTCTTTGGAACGTTTGAAAAAATCGGTAGATGAACTGATTGAGGTTGTGCATAAGCAGCAAGCCGATTTTGCCCAGAAACTGCAGGCTGAGCAAGGCAAAACCGCATTAGAAAGCGCTAAAGCCGAAGTTTTAAGCAGCGAAAATGAAAAGCTTAAAGCTGAATTGGAAGAAGCTAAAAACAATACGGAAAATGAAACCCGCATGCAGCAGATGCAGAATGAAATTGAAAACAAGGCGGCCAAAATCGGCAACCTGCAAAATGAAGTGCAGAATCTGAACAACGCCATAGCGAATCGCAAAACTCAGCTGGAAGAGCTGGAGGCAAAAAATAAAGAACTGCAAGAGCAGCTGGAAGAAGCCAACGGACGGGTTTTGACTTTGGAACAAACAAGTTCCGCCGGCAGCACAGAGCTTGAAGAACTAAAAGAGCAGCTGGCCGCCGAAACTCTGCAAAAAGAAGATTTAGCCCAAAAGTGTCAGGATTTTGAAGCTAAACTGGCGGAAATGCAAACAACAATCAGCCAAACATCGGAAAATATTGACGATGTTGTGGCCAGACTGGAAAAGGTGTTAGAAGAAAATGGGGCAAGTTACAATAACGATAGATAAGCGCGAATACGCTATTACCTGCGAGGACGGCGAAGAAGCTCATATTATCAAGCTTTCGCGAATCCTTGACGCCAAGGCAAAATTATTATCGCAAAGCATTGGCTTGGTTAATGAAAATATGATGCTGGCAATGGTAGGTTTGCTGCTGGCTGATGAAAATCAGGATTTACGCACCAAAAACGGCGGAGTTTCGGATGATGAAATCAAGCAGCTGGACGCTGCCAACTCTCAAGCCATAGACGGCGAATCGCAAAAAATCCGCAGCTTGATTCAGAGCATTCAGCCGCTGTAAATTTACGGTGGAAAACTGCCGCAGATTTATTTTTTTGTGCTTGAATATATACTGTTTTTGCAGTACTATAATTATATAAAGAGAGACTGTCTGATGCGTCATCACCGCATGTCTTTCCGGCCAACATTATTTTTTAGGGAGCTGTCTCTGTCTAAATCGTGGTTTAGTTATATGGCACCCACCTTGTACAAGCGGTTCGGTAGAGAATGTTCTCGGATACGGTCAGACGGTCGCAGATTTGGCACCGCCCTTTTTGGGCGGTGTTTTTCTTTTTTATGTCTTGCCAAAACTAAAACACTCCGCCGCATTGGGGTACGGCAGAGTGCAGATATAATTAGGATTTGTTTATTTTGTTTATTTATTTTATGTCTTTCATCACCTCCTTAACTTTAACCGGCTACACGTTTATAGCAGCTGCCGCAGCTCTCGCATTTTTGAGTGCCTGTTAAATTATTTTTACAGTCTTCATAAGTGCTGAAAATATTTCCATTTTGGGTATTACACATCCTGTACCAACATT
>CAVKTH010000089.1:0-5470 GCA_963659495.1 Bacteroidaceae bacterium
CATCGCTATAAGCTTTACTGAACCCCGCGTCTAACGCGGGGTTTTCGGAATACAAAAAGGCCGGAGCAAAACTCCGGCCTTAAATTTTTATGCTAACTGGGTGCGGTATAAAGCGGCGTAAGCGCCTTTCTTTTTCAGCAACTCTTCATGCGTGCCTTTTTCAACAATCTGCCCGTCGTTAATCACAACAATGCAGTCAGCATTGCGGACTGTGGACAGACGGTGGGCGATAACCAGCACCGTACGGTCTTTCATCAGGTTGTCAATCGCCTGCTGCACCACCGCTTCCGATTTGTTATCCAAAGCCGAGGTTGCCTCGTCCAAAATCAGAATCGGCGCGTTTTTAATAAAAGCGCGGGCAATGGCGATGCGCTGTTTCTGACCGCCGGAAAGCAAAACGCCGCGCTCGCCGATTTGGGTGTCCAAGCCGTCTTTCAGCGTGCCGATAAACTCATCCAGACAAGCGGAATGAATAGCTTTTTGCAGCTGCTCCTCGCTGACATTCTGACGTCCGAACAAAATATTTTCGCGGATTGTGCCGCCGAATAAGAAGTTATCCTGAAAGACAATAGCGATATTATCGCGCAGGCTGTTTATGTTCAGTTTTTTAATATTGACGCCGTCCAGCGTTATGGCGCCGGATTTAACATCGTAAAACCTCGGCAGCAATGATGAAATTGTAGTTTTTCCGCCGCCGGAGTTGCCGACTAAAGCAATAGTCTGACCGGATTTTATATTCAGGTTAACATTTTTCAGCACCGGCTTATCTGCAACATATTCAAACGACACATTTTTATAGCAGATATTCCCCTTGCAATGCTCAACTTTTTCAGCATTTTCGCAGTTGCGGATGGCCGGTATGCTGTTCAGCTTTTCAAAAACGCGCTCTACCGCCATAAGAGAAAAGATAACGCCGTTATAGTTGTTGCCGATAGATTTTATCGGGTTATACAGCATAACCAAAGAGGTTATAAATGAAGCAAAATTACCGACGGTAATGTCATTATTTACAATCAGATAACTGCCGTACCAAATCACAAAAGCAATGCCGAATGAAGATATAACGTGCATTATCGGCGTAATAATTCCGAGTTTTGTTACCATCTGCACGCCCAAAGAAAACACCTCGTTAACCGTATTTATAAATTTAGCCTTGCAGAAATCATACAGATTATAGGCTGTAATAATGCGGTTGCCGTTATACGCCTCGTTATAGTGGGTCAGCAAAGAGGCCATGGCGTTGGCGTCTTTAGTTACAACTTTTTTCAAACGCTTGCGGACGCGGGTCAGCGGCATCAGCGCGCCGAACATCACGGCCACAGCCACAATCGCCAGCTGCCAAGAGTTATAAAACAGCACGGCAATCAAAGATAAAGATGAAAAGAATCGGGTTGTAAACATTTTCATATTGCTGAGCAAACCGCTGCAGGCCATCTCGGCGTCATTGTTAAAACGGAACAAAACATCGCCGGAATTGCTGCAGTCAAAAAAAGCGGCGTCGCTGTGCAGAAGCTTGTTAAACAGCTTGCGTTTAACATCCAAGGCAATTTTGTTGCCGACCCAAGTATTCATATAGGTAGCGACATAGGTAAACAAAGCCTGCAGCACGCTGAACACCACAATCATCAGCGGAATATACATAGTCCAGCCGGTTTGTTTTTCTACCAAAACCACATCCATAAACGGTTTTAAGGACCAAGCAATAACCGCGTCCATCATGCCGACCGGAATAGTGATAACCACCGCCAAAACGGCTCTGAACCAATAAGGCTTGGCATAAGGCAGAATCAGGGCATAATTTTTGAGAGTATAAAAGCCCAACAGCTTTTCTTTGAGCTTTTGCCGGTTGGCATAGGCCGCTAAAAACATTGCCGCCAATAGCAAATAGGTCAGCAGGCTGAAGCATAAATAAGTATAATTTACCTGCCGGTGCAGCGGCAGCAGCCCGCAGTCCGTGCAAACCGTAATTGCCGCCTGCCCGTCCATATTAAAACCGACCAGATTGGCGCTGCTGTTGATAATATTTAAGCTTCCGGCAGACACCGGCAGCAGATGTTTAAAGTTTTTTCCGCCGGCAAAAACATCGCCCAAGTTAATATAGCCCTGATAGTTGCTGATATTCAGCTGCAAGGCTTGGAGCTGCGCCGTTTTTAAGGGAATTGTATAAAGAGTCGGAACTTCGCTTAAAACCGGAGACAAAGAAGCCTGCACCTGCTGTCCGTCCGGCAAAGTTGAGATAACATCTAAATGCGGCGTGCCGTTTCCGCTTATAAAAAAAGAAAGCTTCTGTTCCGGATAAGCATACCAAAAATAAGAGCTGATAAGCAAAATACCCAAAAAACTACCCACACCGTATTTTATTAAATTTTTTAAGTTCATCGTCCACTCATTGTCATATAAATTCAAAATCTGCCCTATAAATAGAATATTTTTTGCCTCAGGGCAATAAGAATATGCCGAATATATGCAATTTCTTAAGCTTTCTGCCCTAAAATGCCCCCAACAAGGAGGCAAATATGCAAATTGACGAACGTATATTTAAATTAGCGGAAAATATTTTGAAAAATTCCGTACAGCTGCAAAAAGGCGAAAAAATTTATATTGAAGCTTTCGGAGCCAGCACCAAAGACTTTTTTAATGAGCTGATAAAAGCAACAATTAAGCTAGGTGCCGTTCCGTTTTATTTTTATAACGACGCTTCTTTTGAAAAAAGCCTGATTGAGGGCGCAGACAAGCAGCAAATAGAGGCTTATACCGCAATTCACAAGCATTTAATGGAAGAGGCGGATTGCTATGTGGCGGTGCGCGGCTATGACGATACTTTTGCTTTGGCGGACGTTAAAGCGGAATATATGGATATGTTCGGCAAAATCTTTCAGGAGCAGGTGCATATGCGCACGCGTCTGCCCAAAACCCGCTGGTGCGTTATGCGTTGGCCGAATACCAGCATGGCGGCCATGTCCCGCATGTCTTTAAAGCAGTTTGAAGACTTTTATTTCAAAGCCTGCCTGCTGGACTACCGCAAAATGGGCAAAGCCATGCAGCCGCTTAAAGAGCTGATGGATAAAACCGAAAATGTGCATATAAAAGGCAGCGACACCGACTTAACCTTTTCGCTGAAAGGCATAAACGCCATTGTCTGCGACGGCAAAATGAATATTCCGGACGGCGAAGTTTACAGCGCGCCGGTTAAAAATTCTATCAACGGCTATGTGCAGTTTAACACCGACACCATGTATGACGGCGTGTTTTATTCCAACATCAGGCTGGAATTTAAGGACGGCAAAATAATTAAAGGCTCCTCGCTGGCAAACAACGATAAATTTCAAAAAATGCTGGACTTGGACGCCGGCAGCCGCTATATGGGCGAGTTTGCTTTGGGCGTAAATCCTTATATTACGCATCCGATTTTAGATATTTTGTTTGATGAAAAAACCTGCGGTTCCTTCCACATGGCTATAGGCAACTCCTATGAAGACGAAACCAACAACGGCAACAAGTCATCTATTCATTGGGATTTGGTAAAAATTCAGACTCCGGAACACGGCGGCGGCGAAATTTGGTTTGACAATAAGCTGATTCGCAAAGACGGGCTGTTCGTTTTGCCGGAGCTAAAAGGGCTGAATCCGGAAAATCTTAAATAGAAATTAAGAAACATCGGCTAAAATGCGGATAATTTAAAGATAGGAATTAAAGACATGGCTAGACTCAACGACATATATCATTCAGACGTATATATAACTCCGGCAAAAGAAATGTTTGTGCCGGACCCTAATTCAGAATTCGGGCTTATGCAGCTGAAACCTGATGATTTTGAAGAGTTTTATGATTTGCTTGAGCGTTCCTATCAGGGCAAAACCAGCTACTCGGTGATGTATGAGGGCTATTTCTTCCGTGTTGAGCGTACGGTTTCCATGTACGGAGTGATGTTCTGCATGCGTAAAATGCCCCGCAATGTACCGGATATGTCCAGTTTGGGCTATCCGGCGGCGCTGGTAAAATATCTGATTTCTTTGGGCAACGCATCCGGCTTAATTCTTTTGGGCGGCGCTACCGGCTCCGGTAAAACCACCACCATTTCCAGCCTGCTGCGGGAATATCTGATAAACAACGGCGGCTTTGCCTATACGATTGAAGACCCTTTTGAAATGCCTTTAGACGGCGAATATCACGCGGCCAACGGCTCGGTAGGCCTCTGCAAGCAGACTCAGCCGCAAAACGACAACTGGGGCGCTTCGCTGCGTTCGGCTCTGCGTTCGCGTCCGCGCTATATTATGGTGGGAGAAATCCGCACTCCGGAAGCCGCCAGCGAATGCCTGCGGGCGGCAACTTCCGGACACTTGGTGCTTTCCACCATTCACGCCAACAATGTTTCCGATGCCATTGACGCCTTAGTAAAACACGCTTCCGGCGGCGAAATGAGCGAAGAGCTGGCTTTTGACCTGCTCTCCCGCGGACTTTTGGGCGTCATTCATCAGCAGCTGGTGGGAATCGGCAAAAAACGCCCGATATTGCAATATCTGTTTGCTAATCCTGATACGACACAGGGCGACCAAACCCGCAACATTATCAAAACCGGACGCATCAATCTGGCAACAACCATAGAAATGCAGATGACCCGCATGGCGCAGGGCAAACCGCTGTTTGAAATAGTGGTATAAACAGCTAAAATACAAAGTATATAACACAGGCTTTCTCCGTGCATTTTTGACAGGCATCCGTCATTTCTGATAAGGTCATATCATTCAGGCACCTCAGAGGATATCCGTCAACTGAAGTGTCTCCGAAATGGCAATGCCCCTCCCCTGCGTATTCAACCTGAGTTGAGGTAATAAATATTGCATTCATCATATAGGCTAAAGGCTTGCCGATATCCTTAAAAAAAGCTACGCATAAATTTGTTGAAAAAGACGATTTATCAGACTTAGCCCGTGCAAAACGCACATCAAAAACAAAACGCTCATCGCGCCCTTTAACAAAATAGGCTCTCAGGTTATTCCCATTTGTGTCTGTTATATTAACTTTATTAGATAATCCCCAGCTTTCTGGTACTAAATGCGCGGCGAAAATAAATTCTCCTAAGTCAATCTGCTTTTCTTTTTCCGAATTTTTAATAAAATTATCTTTATATTCTATAAGTCCAGTCATTAACGCAGAATATTCTTCAATAGTTTTGTTGATTTTCCACTTTTCCATAGCTTTAGAGTAACCGGCAATTCCACCAACGGACAACACGCCTATAATCGCTAGAACTCCGAGCATTTCTATCATGCTGCGGCCAAGCTGGTTTGCGCCTCTGCCACCAGTCATCCTAGGTCTTGTACCTAGGATCTTGTAGCACCAAGGGTGGAGTACCCCCTCGCCGTTAGTTACGGCGTCATTGCGAGCGCAGCGAAGCAATCTATTCCCCCTGCACTTTCCTCTTAAAAAATTCATACTCTTCAACATCTTATTCCTCCTATTATGTGTA
>CAVKTH010000090.1:0-5450 GCA_963659495.1 Bacteroidaceae bacterium
AGCACCAGTCATTCTAGGTCTTGTACCTAGAATCTTCTGGCAACGAGTCTCTAACCTAGTCAATAAATTTGCCTTATTATTAAATAAGTGCTTAGGGCGCTTGTTTAGTACCTTTAGCACGTTCTTTAAGTACCCCTCACCCGACGCCAAGGCGTCACCCTCTCCCTCACGGGGCGAGGGTTATGGATTGCTTCGCTCCGCTCGCAATGACGGTGCAAGTAACGGCGAAGGATTGCACCGCCCTTGGTGGCATAAGATACTAGGTACAAGACCTAGGATGACTGGTGGCAGAGGCGCAAATTCCTTTGGCCGCAGCATGATAGAAATGCTCGGCGTGCTGGCGATTATCGGCGTATTATCTGTCGGTGGAATTGCCGGCTATTCTAAAGCTATGGAAAAGTGGAAAATTAACAAGGTTATTAGTGAATATACCTATTTTATGTTTAATGCCGTTGCACATGCAGATGATTTAAAGAAAATTCCCAAAGGATCTGGATATGCAAATACAGCCCAATCTCTCAATATGTTTCCCGAAACTTGGACTTTGGTAAATAATGCGTTAGTCTATGATAGCTTTAATCATCCAATTCAGATGTTTAAAATTGAAAATGAAGAATTAGCCTTTGAAATATATTTATTACACGATGGAGCAACCGAAAATTACCGGCAAATATCGTTCTGCCGTGAAATATTCAGTAATTTTGCTCAGCCTTTGGCAAATTTTGTAACAACTGTATATGTTTGGCGAAATAAGGCAATCAATATACTTTTTTACGGCGATAATTATTGCGGAGACAATAAAAAATGTTTGAGAGACGTTACCCTAGATGAAATTAACGCAAAATGCCGTACCTGCTCAGATAGCAAAAGCGGAGGTTGCTCTATTGTTATAACTTATTGACTTTGTCGCTTATCAAGCAACCTGCTTGGCTTTTATCTTAGCTACTTCGCCGCGGGCAAGCGCATCGCAGCGTTCATTTTCGGGGTGTCCGTTATGTCCTTTCACCCACAGCCAGCGAATTTCATGCTGCTGCGTCAGTTCGTCCAAGCACTGCCATAAATCAATATTTTTAACCGCCTGCTTTTTATTTGAAGTCTGCCAGTTGTTGCGTTTCCAGTTTGCCAGCCATTCGGTAATACCGTTCATCACATATTTGCTGTCGGTGTAGAGTGAAATATTGCACTTTGTTTTAAGCGCGCTCAACGCCATAATCACCGCCATCAGCTCCATACGGTTGTTTGTGGTGTTTTCTTCCCCGCCGCTCAGTTCTTTTTCAATATCCTTATAGCGCAAAATCGCGCCCCAGCCGCCAACTCCGGGGTTGCCGGAACAAGCTCCGTCCGTAAAAATTTCCACTCTTGCCGTCATCTATTCCACTTTTCGTAAAAACTCGTTAAAAAATTCATTGATAAGCCACTCGTTATTTTCTTCATTTGTCCGCAAAGCTTTAGCCACAAACGAACGCAGATTATTTTTCAGCCCGCTGATGCGAAACGATTTCGGCGCTGCTCCTTCTGCGCCAACCACGCCGTCCAGCAGCAAATCATCTTCCACCAGCGGCGACAAAATTATTTCTATGCGCGTGAACTTCAAAATTCCGCGCGGAGGCAAACGCAATTCCGGCTTGGTTATCAGGTTCAAATGCCCTGCTATCCCCTGAATAGCGTACATTTGGTTATAATCCAAAAAACGCACCTTGTTATTAACACCGCCGTAATTTTCGGTAGTGCAAGTCAGATAAAGCTCGCTGGCAATCACATTGCTTTCATTTTTACAAAATACATCAAACGAAACTTTAACATATTTACGCACAGCCTTGCCTTTTTTGCTTTTCAGATACAGGATTTCCGCCTCATCGTTCTGTACAATTTCCAGCTTGCGGTTTTCAATCATCAGTTCCACATTAGGCTGCGGCTGCCGCCCGAACATTCCGGCAATCACCGAATACGGAGCCGGCACATTATTGGAGCCGGAACGAATATAAATATGGCTGCCGATTGTTGTCATCAACGGTGCTAAATCCGATTTAGGAATATATGTCGCCAAATAGCCGTCGCCGTTTTTATCGCAGGCAATTATGTGGTTGCGCACTTTGTTGTGGCTTGGAATGGTACAGCCGGAAATGGCGTTTTCCACCCAGCTCATAAAGCGGTGCACGTTATGAACTTTGACTTTGCTTTTCGCCACATCTCCGACTTCACAGTCGCGGGAACATTCCACGCCCCAAATAACCACGCCGCCCTCAGAATTGCCGAAACCGGATATACACTTGGAAAGATTGCGTCGGTCGTCGTTGCACAGCGCTTGTCCGTGCTTGCCGGTGGAAGCCGCTTGCTTAAAATCCAAAAACAACTCTTCGCTCTGCCGTTCGCGGATAAACTCGTCAAGCGCGTCTTCGCCAAAATAAACCAGCTTTTCAAATATATCTTCAGCTCTTGACATGGCGGAATCTCCTGTTGTTGCATTTATGGATTATAATATCATAATCCGCTTAAAAACGCAAATATTTCTCAACCACATCATAGCTTGGGTAGTCATGCAAATTGCCCAAAAGCGTATAAGTAGGCTTGCTGACAAACAGCCGGCGCGCCACGCGCTGAATATCGTCTTTATTGATAGCGTTGATTTTTTCCACAATTTCTTCAACCGGAATCACACGGTTATATAAAAGGTGTTGTCTGGCGATAACTTCAGCTGTAGAAGAAGAACTCTCCAAAGCCATCAGCATACTTGCCTTGAGCTGAACTTTTACCCGTTCCAATTCTTTGTCGGTCACATATTCATTGACGATCTTTTTCAATTCATCAGCCACCACCGGCATATATTGCTTGATTTCTTCTTCATTTAAGCCGGCGTAAATACCAAACATACCGCTGCCGGTGTGCGCGTTGGCAAAGCTGTATACCGTATAAACCAAGCCGCGTTTTTCACGGATTTCTTGGAACAAACGAGAAGACATGCTGCCGCCCAGCAAGGTAGAAAGCACGGTTACCGGATAATAGTCCGCATCGTTATAAGGCACGCCCTCAAAGCCAAGCAAAACCTGAGCCTGCTCAATATCGCGGGTTTTGATGGACGAGCCGCCGGTATAATGCTGGGCATCTTTCACATAGTCTGTTTTTGCCCGCAGTCCGGACATACGGTCTTCCACCATTTTTACAAATTCATCATGGTTTAAATTACCTACAGCGGCAACCACCATATTTTCGGCGGCGTAATTGTGTTTCATATAATCATGCAGCTTGTCGGCGTTAAATGAGCGGACTTTTTCCGCCGGACCGAGAATGCTGCGCCCCAAAGCCTGATTAGCAAAAGCGGTTTCTTGGAAATAGTCATAAACAATATCGCTCGGATCATCATTGGTTTGTTTGATTTCCTGCACCACAACTTCTTTTTCTTTTGCCAGCTCCGAAGCGTCAAAAGTCGGAGCCATAATCAAATCTGCCAGCACATCGGCAGCCAATTCCACGTCATTTTTGAGCATTTTAGCATAAAAAGCCGTAAATTCGCGTGAAGTATAAGCGTTGGTCTGACCGCCCACGTTTTCTATATCCTCGGAAATCTGCAGCGAGTTACGTTTTTTAGTGCCTTTAAACACCGTATGTTCCACAAAATGAGAAATTCCGTTTCTTTCCAGCGTTTCACAGGCGCTGCCGGTGTTTACCCAAATCCCCAAAGAAACTGTTTCAGTCTGCGGGCGTTCCACAGAAGCAACCCGTAAGCCGTTTTTCAATGTTGTTAATTTAACTTCCATAAAAAATCTTGCCTTATCCTAAAAAATTGCATATGACAGTATTATATTGTCTGATTAGGATAAATCAACACAAAACTTTTCAAGGAGTATATCATGGGGACAAAATTACATTTCGCGGTAGTGCTTTCCGGCTGCGGGCGCGCCGACGGTTCGGAAATTCATGAGGCGGTCAGCGCTATGCTGTGCATAGAGAATATGGGCTGTACCTATCAATGTTTTGCGCCGGATATTGACCAAGCGGCGGTAGTTAATCATCTCAACAACCAAGCTATGAATGAAAAGCGCAATGTTTTGGTGGAATCTGCCCGCATTGCCCGCGGCAATATTTTGGACCTGAAAGAATTTAAGACCAAAGATTATGACGCCATTATCTTCCCCGGCGGACTAGGTGCTGTTACCAATTGGTGTGATTTTGCCGGACGCGGGGTTTCCTGCAATATCAACACCAGCGTAAAGCAAGTTATCCGCAAATGCTGGGAAGACAAAGTGGTTATCGGCGCTATGTGCATTGCTCCGGTTTTAATTGCTCTGGTTTTGGCGGATAAACACGTTAAATTCACGCTCGGCGCCGGCGGCGACACCGCCAAAAAGCTGGAAGAACTCGGCGCCGTGCATGAAGAAGTCGGCGTTACCGATGTTTGCATAGACCGTGAAAATCTGGTTTGCAGCACTCCGGCTTATATGCTTGCCACCAATATGCTGGACGTTTGCCAAGGAGCGCAAAATATGGTCGGGGCAATCTGCCAGCTGCTTGAAGAGCAAAGAAGCTGATATATAATCACAGCGGAAAACGGATAGTTATACAGCATACTCCTGAAGCATCGCAATGTTCGCAGGCCGATTTTATTTGCGACAAAGTCGCATTGCCTAAACAATCGCGCCCGTTTGAACAATAAGCATCGCCGAAAAATGTTATATCGCCCTTGGTGGAATTATATGTATTTACAGAATATACGGCAGAATGCAGCGGAATCATGATATTGTTAAACATTTCAACGCAAAGCTTCGGCGAAAAGTTTGCGGATATCGTGCTGTCTGCGGTTTCTTGCCAGCCTCCTAAATAAAAATCCAGCAGCAAAACAGTACTGCCGCGGTAAGACTGCACAATATTGCCGCTGTTATCCCACATCGCCTTATTATCTTCGGCTGTCCAGCTTGACGGAACAATATTTATGGCGCGGGCAAAGTCCGTAAAATTAAATTGCCCCATACCGACCGGAACACTTTTCAAATCATCTATATGCTCCAGCAAACCATATATAAGATAGCTGTATTCGCTGATAGTTTTATTAAGCTTAAACTTTTCCATCGCTTTGGAATAACCGGCAATTCCACCGACGGTCAATACGGCAATAATCGCCAGCACGCCGAGCATTTCAATCATTGAGCGGCCAAAGGAATTTGCGCCTCTAGCACCAGTCATTCTAGGCCCTGTGCCTAGGATCTTGTGGCACCAAGGGCGGTGCAATCCCTCGCCGTTATTTACTCCGTCATTGCGAGCGCAGCGAAGCAATCTAACAAAACCAGCGCCTCTAGCACCAGTCATACTAGGCCGTGACGCACAGTCTGTGCCTAGGATCTTGTGGCACCAATGGCTGTGCAATCCCTCGCCGTTACTTACGGCGTCATTGCGAGCGCAGCGAAGCAATCCAAAACCCTCGCCCCGTGAGGGAGAGGGTGACGCCTTGGCGTCGG
>CAVKTH010000091.1:0-5441 GCA_963659495.1 Bacteroidaceae bacterium
GTCATGGATACTCGTCTGCCACAGCCTGCAGGGTGTGGCGACAAGTATGACGTTTGCTCTGCTGGGCGGAGTATGATAGAAATGCTGGGCGTTCTGGCTATTATTGGTGTATTATCAGTCGGTGGAATTGCCGGATATTCCAAGGCGATGGAAAAATATAAGGTAAACAAGGCTGTCAGCCAATACAGCATGCTTATTTACAACATGTTAGAGCTGCATCCCTATTCCGAGCAAAAATCCGGACTGATTGATATTTTGCAGGCAACTCAGACTTTTCCGCCGGATTGGGAAAAAGTTAACGACATGAAAATAAAAGATTCCTACGGCAATATATTAAATATTTACGGCAAAGGAAGCACCATGGTAATTGACATGCTTTTAGGCGGAATCCAGCAAAATGATAAAGGCAGCAACATCAGCGGAACATTTTCCTCCTCTCTCTGCATGTCCATTTTTAATGACTTAGTGGTGCCGCTACACAGCAGTCTGATTGTTGTAAGGCTCTATCGTTCGGAATACGACAAAAGCTGGAACAACTCCACCAATGAAGACACTTCTTTTTACGGCGATAATTATTGCGGAGAAACCAATAAATGCATCACAAGCTTAAACCTATCAGCCATAGATTCTTTATGCAAATCGTGCAGCAAAGATAATGAAATGTGTGCTATTGTCTTGGGATTGGAGGGCGGAAAATAGAACTGGTAGTTCCGGGCAGAGTTGAACTGCCGACCCATCCATGTGAAGGATATGTGATAACCGTTTCACCACAGAACTAAAAAAATTGGTAGTTCCGCGCAGAGTTGAACTGCAGACTCATCCATGTCAAGGATACGTGATAACCGTTTCACCACGGAACTATTCTTTTGCTTGCATAATAATCGGAATTTTCCGCTTGTCAAATTTAATTTATAAAAAAAATAAATTACCTGCGAAAAAAACTCTTGAAATTTAAATTTATATCACTAAAACAAGCGATTGAATTTATGCGGGAGATGCAAAAATGAGAAAGTTCAGTTTATATGTTTTAGCTTTCGGCACGTTTGGTCTGGGCATGGCCGAATTCGGCATGATGAGCATTTTATCGGTTGCCGCGGCCGGTCTGCAGGTTTCGGTTCCGGAAGCCGGACATTTTATTTCGGCCTATGCTTTGGGTGTTTGCTTCGGGGCGGTTATGCTTACTTTTTTGGCGCAGGGTCATTCCTTAAAATCGCTGCTGATTGCCCTGATGCTGATTATGTGTTTCGGCAATATGCTGGCGGCTGTGGCGCCTAACTACGGGTTTATGATAGCCGCCCGTTTTATTTCCGGCTTGCCGCACGGCGGCTATTTCGGCGTGGCCGGCATTGTTGCCAAGCGTCTGGCTTCTAAAAAGAAACAAGTGCAGGCGGTAGCGATTATGATTTCCGGAATGACAGTCGCCAATCTGCTGGGGATTCCGCTGGCCGCCTACATAACCCACATTGTGTCATGGCACATGCTGTTTGCTATGGTTGTCGGCTGGGGCTTATGGACGGTTTACTGCATCCACAAATGGGTGCCGAATGTCTCAGTTAAACAATCGGCAGATTTAAATTCTCAGTTTGCTTTTCTGAAAAAGCCTCTGCCTTGGCTGCTGCTGATAACCATTATGCTCGGTAACGGCGGAATTTTTTGCTGGTACAGCTACATCAGCCCGATTATGCTGCATGAAGCCGGCTTTTCAGCAGCTCAGATGTCTTGGGTAATGGTGGTAGCCGGTTTAGGCATGGTGTTAGGCAATATTTTCAGCGGCAAACTCTCGCTTTATTTATCGCCGACCAAACTCACGGCTATCATGATTATCATCATGTTTACCGCCTCGCTGTCCATGATTTTTTCGGCGCATAGTCAGATTTTCGCCTTAGCCGTAATGTTTTTAGGCGTGTTCGGACTGTTCGGCGTTTCGGGACCGGAACAATATTTGATTATTGACACAGCCAAGGGCGGAGAGATTCTCGGCGCTTCCGGAGCGCAGGTCGCATTTAACTTAGGCAACGCCGTCGGCGCCTACATCGGCGGACTGCCGATAGCTATGGGCTATGCCAATTCATTTTCGGCGCTGCCCGGAGTGTTCTTGACGGTTTTAGGATTGATTACAATCTATTATTTCAGCCGGCTGTATGAAAAAGAAAATGCGCAGAATATCAGCTGACAAAAAATCCCCCGCAGCACCGAGGCTGCAGGGGATTTTTTTTAGATGCGGATGTTTAGTTTCCGCTCAAAGTTTTCAGATTGTTAATAATATTTGTAGCGGCAGTCTGCGATTCTTCGCTGATTCCGGCAGCCTGCAGCGCCAATTTACGGATGCAGGTGTTTGCAATATCTTGAGAAGTCACGCTGACGGTATTTACAAACAAAGTTCCGTTATAAAGGCGGTTATTAGCTTCGTTCAGCATGCAGGCCTGCATTTTTTGACGCGGAGTCGCATCGGCGGAAGCTGTGGTATATTGAGAGATATTTTCACATGCGCCTAAAAGCAAAAAGGCGGCTAAAAAGATTTTTTTCATCGTAAGTTCCTTTGATTTAGTTGAATTTAGCAAATGTATAACTCAATCAGGATAAAAATCAATAAAAAAACACCTGTATCCGCAAACTGTCATTTCTATAAAAAGACAGCACGGGAAACAGGCGTAATTCTTGTTATTCATACGGCGTTTGCATTTTATCAATCCAAAGGCGCAGAAACCAAAACGAAATACAATAGCAGACCACCGGTATAACCAGCCAGCTGGTAGCAAAAACCCACAGGCAGCAGGATTTCCGGTATGAGTCGGCGCGGCTGAGCAGTCTTTGCTCTTGCACCGCAGAAAGGATATTGTTCTTTTTCATTCCGTTAATCTTTCCGCAATAATCTCTATACAGCGGATTCATGGCAAATTTTTGCAGCAGCACAAAAAATACCAGCCCTATCGGAACAATCACTATCAGCGGAATCTGAGTGCCGAAAAGCTGATTAAGACCGCCTAAAGAGTGATGAACCGCGGTGCAGATTGCCGAGCCGATTCCGGCAAAGAAAAAGACAATAGCCAGATTTAATGATAAATGTTTCATAAGTATATAAATTAAATAATAAATAAGACATTATCATTTGTAGCAGATTTATCCGTAAAAAACAAGAAAAAACTCCGGCTCAAAAAGAACAGGAGTTTTAACTTATTTTCGTAAAAAATCTTTGCTGTTCGGTCTTAGTTCACAAACATATTTGTTAATAAAGACCCAAGACATTCCATAAAACAGAAGCGGAACAAAAAGCCAGCAAGACGCGAAACAGGCTGTAACAAAAATGTTATAAACCGCCTGCCCTGTTGCCAATTTTTTCCGGTAACCGGCTTCATTCAACATGCCGTCTTCCCTTTGCCAGAACATTTCATGCTGATACAGCCTGAGTGTCGGTCTGACAAGCTTGGCGGTAGAAATTGAAAAAGTCAGCACGCCGAGAATTATCACCAAAATAAAAGGCACCGGACAAAGCGAAACAACATAGCTTGGCTCCAGCATCAGCTCTGCGCAAGTCCAAACTGTTAAGCAGACGCCGGCCAAAAACCAAAGCGAACTAAAAAATAAAAGTACATACTTCATAAAAATACAATTTAATAATTTAACATTGTTTTTATTGTAGCATTTTATTTTTTTCTGTCAATGGGCTAAATTTTGGCAAAAAAGGCTTTTAATTTGAGGAAATCTATGCTAAAAGGAATGCAGTCTGTTATCATTATTTATTTTTTATGAGAAATATTATTCTATTTATCGTGGTTGTGTTCTGTGCTTATATGGGATACGACAAGTTTGGCCGGCGTTCTGTTTCTCCTAAGGTTGTGGCAGAATGCGTGGTTCAGCAAAAATCTTTTGTTGAGGGAAAGGATTCTATGTTTGCGGTAGTTGCCGGAAAAGAACACTTTATAACTCATGTGCTGAATAAATCCGGCATGTGGGTATATCCTCAAAAAGACAGTTTAGTAACGGCTTTTGTTACAGCAAAAAACTCTCATCTGCAATTTGCTGAGGGAAAAGCAGCTGCCAAAGATATAGACAGGGCTTTTCAAGAGCAGATACCAAGAATTATCTTGCTGTTTGCCTTTGTTGGATTGGTTATACTGATACAGCATTATCAGTCCGAAGAAGACATTGTCATGCCGGCAGATGAACAAAAGTAAAATCAAAAAGCTCCTTTTATTATTAAAGGGGCTTTTTTTATTAAAGGGGCTTTTTTTTATTAAAGGGGCTTTTTTTATTTTCAGTCATTAGAAATTATAAACTTTATATCACAGACTTTTTCCCGGCAGACAGAACATTTCTGAGCCACCTCAGTAAGATTATAAGGCACGCAGTTAAAAGCTTGAGCATAGTTTTCCGTGGCTGCTTTTCCGCAGACAAAATGAGCATTGTAGCCATGATTTTCATTTAAGGCTACTATCCACGCATTGTCGTATTCTTTCAGCATCTCAAACAGCATTTTGCATTGCTCAAAAGAGATATTTCCGGGAAGCGTATCTGCTCTTATGGAGATTCTTAAGCCGATATTTAAATTAGGCAAAGTATGCGAGCTTATGTATAGATAATTTCCTAAAATATCTTGGTTTTGCTCGTTCAGCATATTCTGCGGAATAATATTAAGTTCTTTGAAGAGAGTATTTAGATTTTGCGCAGAATCAACATATTTGTTACTGTTCATATAATATATGGAAAGATTTGCCATCATCATCACAAAATCTTCTTTCCATTTATCCAGTTTCCACATCATCATAGCTTTGGAATAGCCGGCAATCCCGCCTACAGATAGCACGCCGATAATCGCCAGCACGCCGAGCATTTCTATCATACTGCGGCCTAGGCTGCAGTCGTCATTGCGATGAGGGTAACGACGAAGCAATCTAAAATTATTGCCCTTTGTGTGTAATGTTGGTTTAATAACATTCTTAAATAACTTATACATATTTCTAACTCCGTTTAATTTTGTTACATAAAAAACAAAACCCACCAAAATGGCGGGCGGATGTTCAGAAACCGTACAATATCAAACGGCTCGGCTTATTCAGCACATAGCCTTATTCAGCCGACATCCGTCCAACGAACAGAAATCGGCATAACAAGTTTTAAGTCGCTATGCATAACGACTGATATTGTAAAAGGGTTTCTGACGCCCTGAATAGGCTATTACCTATCTAATATTCACATTACTTAAAGAAAATCTGAAAGTAAAGATAATTTTATAAAATATCTAGAATCAAAACGTTGGAAAAGGTGGAAGTGTGTAAAAAAAACGACCGTTTAAAAGGGACAGTTTTTAGGCTGTTTTTAAGAGTGTAGCAGAGGTTGTTAAGAAATGCAATAACTTTTTATATTTGCGATGTTTTTTGCGGTTTTATGAGAATTTTCAGCGTCTTGTTTGGAGTGTGTAAAAATAACGGTCGTTTTTTTTA
>CAVKTH010000092.1:0-5440 GCA_963659495.1 Bacteroidaceae bacterium
GAGAGAGAGAGACCTTTGCTTAGCTTATTTTTCATCTTTCTTTCCTCTTAAATTAGTTAATTACAGCATTTATTTTACACCAGCTGCACGCCATAAGTCAACCTGAAAAATCAAAGTGTTGAAATAATGGTTAGCATGTTGGATTGGCTTGAAAACAAAAAAGAACCGGAGTTTTTAGGCTCGCGGCTCTTTTCTGCTGTAACATTACGTTTTAAGCGCAATGCTTAAAGGCGTCATAAACAACCAAACCGCCCTCAATATCGGCTTCGCTGCCGCTGGCGCAGGTCGGTTCAACTTTAACCGCCAGCACTTGCTCAGAAATATATTTTTCATTTTCCGCCAAAGCTTTGGCTAATTCAGCATTTGCTGTTTGATAATGCAGTTCAATGCGGTCGGAAATGTTGAAATCCTTGTCTTTGCGCAAAGTCTGGATTAAACGCACAAAGTCGCGCGCCATACCCTCGCGTTTCAGGCTGTCGGTTACAACCGTATCCAAAGTCAAAACCGCTTTGTTGCTGTCAAACGCCTGACCGGCAACGCCGTCTTTCATTTCCAGACGAACTTCAAACAAATCCGGAGTTAAGGTCTGTCCGCCGATGGAAAGCGTGCCGTCTGCGTTCAAAGTCCATTGACCTTGCTTATAAGCAGACATTACCGCCCCCATATTTTTGCCTAAGGTTTTGCCCAAAAGCGGAGTGTATAAATAAACTTTCTTGCTGGCGTAATTATCTAAATTGTCGTCAAACTTAACCTCTTTCACATTCAGTTCGTCTTTAACAATCTCTTGATATGCCGGAGAGAGTTTAGCACCAATCAAAGTCATAGAAGCCAATGGCAAACGGTTGCGCAGGTTCTTCTCTTCACGGATAAATTTACCGGTAGAGCATAAGTCTTGCACAAAATCCATATCCGCCATCAAAGCGTCATCGGCTTTAATTTCTTCAAGTTTCGGATAATCACACAAATGCACGGATTCGCCTTTGGTCAAAGTTTTGTAAACATATTCGCAAATAAACGGCATCAGCGGTGCGGCAATTTTGCTGACATTTACCAAAACGGTGTACAGCGTATCAAACGCATTATGCTCGCCCTCCCAGAAACGGTCGCGGGTGCGGCGGATATACCAGTTGTTCAAAATTTCCATAAAGTCGGAAACTTTGGCGCAGGCGTCGGCAACTTCATAGGTTTCCAAGTTTTTCTTAACCGCAACGGCCAGATTCTTCAGCTTAGAAAGGATGTAGTTGTCAATAGCTTCGCTGGAAGAATAAATTTCTTTAGCGTTGTAATCTTCGGCATTGGCGTACAAAGTGAAGAAATAAAAAGCGTTCCACAGCGGAATCATTGCCGCGCGGGAGGCTTTGGCAATTTCTTTGCCTTCTTTATCCACAGCCACGTTGCCGCCTTTCAGAACCGGAGAAGAAACCAAGAACCAGCGCAAAGCGTCTGAACCGATAGAATCCAAAATTTCATTCGGATCAGGATAGTTCTTCAGGCGCTTAGAAAGCTTCTGTCCGCCCTCGGCCATCAGCAAACCGGTGCAGATACAGTTTTTAAACGCCGGTTTATGGTGCAAAGCGGTTGACAGCACGGTCAAGGTATAGAACCAGCCGCGGGTTTGGTCAATGGCTTCCACAATAAAGTCCGCCGGAAAATGATTTTCAAACCATTCTTTATTTTCAAACGGGTAGTGAATCTGTGCATATGGCATAGAGCCGGATTCAAACCAGCAGTCAAATACATCGCTGACACGGCGCATCATGGTCTTGCCGCTCGGGTCATCCGGATTCGGATATACCACATCGTCAATATACGGCTTGTGCAGATTGTCTACTTCAATACCGGTAGCGGCTTTAATTTCGGCAACGGAACCGAATACATCGGTTCTCGGAAAAGCCGGATTATCGGATTTCCAAACCGGAATCGGCGTACCCCAGAAACGGTTGCGGGAAATTGACCAGTCGCGGGCGCCCTCCAGCCATTTGCCGAAACGACCGTCTTTAATATGTCCCGGAATCCAGTTGATTTGCTGATTTAACTGCACCATTTCGTCGCGGAAATCTGTAACTTTTACAAACCAAGAACTCATCGCTTTATAAATCAGCGGAGTATCGGTGCGCCAGCAGAACGGATATGTGTGGGTGTATTGCTCTTTTTTAACCAAAATACCGTTGGCTTTCAGCCAAGCCAAAATCAGCTCATTGGTTTCAAACACCTGCTTGCCCTCATAATCCGGAACTTCGGCGGTAAACTTACCGGCTTCGTCAACCGGACAAACTACCGGAAAATTCTCGTCATAAGCGCGGCAGGCTTCAAAGTCATCCTGACCGAAACCAGGGGCGATATGCACAACGCCGGTGCCGTCTTCGGTAGAAACAAACTCGCCGCTCAAAATCTTAAAGGCGCCTTTTTCTTTAAGGTGTTTGAAATAAGGGAACATCGGCTCATAGCTCAAGCCCAGCAACTCAGAACCTTTGATTTTTTTAACCGGCACGGCGTGTTCCAGCTGCTTTTTGTAGCTGCCTAAACGCGCTTCAGCTAAAATATATTGCTGACCGTCTTCTTCCATAACCGCATAGTCAATGTCTTTGCCGACTGCCAGCATCAGGTTAGACGGCAAAGTCCACGGCGTAGTAGTCCAGACCAGAATTTTCTGACCGGTTTCCAGCTTAAACATAACAGTAATTGCCGTATCGGTTTTGTCTTTGTAGCCCAAGTTTACCTCAAAGTTGGAAAGCGGAGTTTCCGCCGCCCAAGAATACGGCAAAACGCGGTAATCTTCATAAACCAAACCTTTGTCGTACAATTCTTTAAAGTTATGAATAACGCTTTCCATAAACGGCAGGTTCATGGTTTTGTAATCATGATTAAAGTCCACCCAGCGACCTATGCGTTTGAAAAGCTCTACCCAGATTCCGGAATATTTCAAAACGTCGGAGCGGCAGAAGTTATTGAATTTTTCCACACCGTAAGCTTCAATTTGCTTGCGTCCGGAAACGCCCAGCTGTTTTTCGGCAGCCATTTCCGCCGGCAATCCGTGGCAGTCCCAGCCCAAGCGGCGTTCCACTTTTTTGCCATCCATAGTCTGAAAACGCGCTACTACGTCTTTAACGTACGACACCATAATATGTCCGTAGTGCGGGGTGCCGTTGGCAAACGGAGGACCGTCATAAAAAACAAACTCAGCCGCACCGTCGCGGTTATGCACAGACTTTTCAAAAGTTTTATCTTCTTCCCAGAACTTCAGCACTTCTTTTTCAAGCGCTACAAAATCCGGCTTTGCTTTTACATCAGCATAGTACTTTGTCATAATTTTATACCTATCAAGAAATTGATTATTTAAATGTTTGATTTTAGAAAATTTTATGTAAAAAAGACGTCCCATCCCCTAAGGGATAATTCGGAATATATATGTAGAAACAAACGTCATTTTTTACTCTTCTTTAGGTTTTTGATGACTTAATTTATAACCATTTTCAGCAAACGTCAATAGCCTTTTACTTTTATTATATATAGGCGGCTGTAACAATCTGTAACATATTGTTAAAAGCATTTTCACGGCTCTTGTGCTATAAAATAGGCAAATAAAACTTGTAATTAGCTAAATAATAAGGATTTTCAATGACTAAGACTGTTAAGGTTGCCGTAATCGGCGCCGGTATGATGGGTAAAAACCACCTGAAAACTTATAAAAATCTGCAAGGCGTAGAGCTTGTCGGCGTGTACGATGTTTTTCCGGAAGCCGCTAAAGCCGCCGCTGAAACCTATGGAATTAAGGCTTTTTCATCTATGGAAGAAGTTGCCGCCAATGTAGATGCGGTAAGCGTTGTAACAACTTCAGTTACTCACGCCGACGTGGGCGAGTTTTTTATGAATCACGGCATCCATTGCATGATGGAAAAACCTTTGGCTACCACCGAAGAAGGCTGCATGCGCCTGATTAACGCCGCAAAAAACAATAATGTGGTTTTGATGGTGGGGCATATTGAGCGCTTTAACCCTGCAGTTGAGCAAATGGGCAAATTGCTTTCTGATACTTCTAAAATCCGCTCTATGACTGCTCAGCGTATGTCGGCGGCCAGCGGACGCATTACCGATGTGGATGTTTCTATGGATTTGATGATTCATGATGTGGAAGTAGTGCAGTCTTTGATGAAATCTCCGGTAGTTAATGTGCAGGCTGCTTCAGTAAAAACTAAAGAAAGTCCGCTCGGCAAAGATTACATTACCGCTATTTTGGAATTTGAAAGCGGCGCTACGGCTAACTTAACCGCCAGCCGCATTACTCAATCCCGCGTGCGCACTTTGACCGTAACCACCGATACAAACTATATTGATATGGACTTTATCAACCAATCTATCAATGTACATACCCAAGGGCGTATGCCTTATGTAAATCAGGAAGAAATTCCGGACTGGATGAATTATGGCTTAAAAGGCAGCGTGGAACAGCTGTTTATTCCGACAAATCAGCCGTTGCAAGCTGAATTAGCTCACTTTGTAAAATGCGTGAACGGCGAGGCTACTCCGAGAGTTGGCGGCGAACAGGCTTTGGATGCTTTGCGTGTGATTTGGGAAATCCAAGAAAAACTTGGCTTTTTAGACGCTGAAAAGAAAAACAGCAGCACTAAAGTAGCCTAAAGTTCTTATATAAAGTTTAACCTCAAGAAACTAAACTCCGTCCTTGCTCCGGAGTTTTCTTTTGCTTAGCTAAAAAACAATAACTGCGCCGCAGCGTCCGCTTTCTCCAACAATGCAAGCCCGGCATTCTTTATTTACATCGGCTAAGGTTAAATCCTGCAAGCATTTGAAGCCGTCAGCCTTTTCACAAGATTTTGTTCCTCTGAAAGTTATGCTAGAGTAGCCGCTGCCGTATAAAAAAATTCCATGAAGTTCAGCTGCCAGCGGATAGGCTATATCCATAAACAAAGCTTCGCAAAAACGATATGAATATTCAGCAGCCTGTGAGTTTTGATATTTTGCAAAATAAATATCAATTACAATCTTATGACCTTGATTGTTAAGATAAGGAGCATTGCCGTTGCCCATGCTGTCGGTCATAAACAGACCGTTAGAAGTTGTCCATGTATCCGGAACCAGATTGGCGGCTTTAATAAACTCGCCTAATTTAACTTGTCCGACTTCCGGATTGCTCTTTACTAGATTATCCTTATATTCCATTAAGCCCTGTATTAAAAAATTATATTCCTCAACCGCTTTGTCAATTTTCCATTTCATCATGGCTTTGGAATAACCGGCGATACCGGCAACTGAGAGAACGCCGATAATAGCGAGGACGCCTAGCATTTCTATCATTGACCGCCCCACGCTGCTGCCATCATTGCGAGGAGTGCAACGACGAAGCAATCCATAACCCTCGCCCCGTGCAGGAGAGGGTGACGCCTTGGCGTCGGGTGAGGGGTACTTAAAGAACGTGCAAAAG
>CAVKTH010000093.1:0-5320 GCA_963659495.1 Bacteroidaceae bacterium
CGGAGCGATGCTCCGACCTCTCCCTCAAGGGGCGAGGTTAATAGATTGCCGCGCTGCGCTCGCAATGACGGTAGAGTAAAGTGCGAGGCTGTCAGTTTTGTTCTTAATGTATTATTTCCGAAAGTGTCATTTTTTCTGCCAAACCCTGCAAAAACACGCTGAACGGCAGAAAATGTGCCTTTAATCAGATGTTCAGGATTTGCAGAGAGAGAGAGAGACCTTTGCTTAGCTTATTTTTCATCTTTCTTTCCTCTATATTTAAGTTATTTTACACCTTTATTCTACATCAGCCGCCGAGCTAAAGTCAATTTATTTTTTTCGTTTTTGTTTGAAGAAATCTTGTAAAAGTTTAGTGCTTTCGCCGGCTAAAATACCGCTTTCAACTTTAGGTCGGTGGTGGCAGCTCGCCGCTTCAAAAAACTTTACGCCGCTGACAACTGCTCCGCCTTTTTCATCCGCAGCGCCAAAATAAAGATTAGCAATACGGGCAAAAGAAATAGCAGCTGCGCACATGGTGCAAGGCTCCAGCGTTACATACATATCCATATTCCAAAGACGAGACTGTCCAAGCGCTTTGCAGGCTCTCTGAATGGCTAAGATTTCGGCGTGAGAAGTGGCGTCGCCGCTATGGGCGCTTTGATTGCGGGCTTCGGCTATGATTTTTCCGGTTTGCGAATCAACCACCACAGCGCCGATAGGCACTTCATCATTTTTTGCCGCTTCTTCGGCCAGTTCCAAGGCTCGGCGCATATAATCTTCTTTTTCCATAGTTTCACTCTTTTTTCATAAATTTATGTTAATATACCTCAAAATATCTGAAAAGGAAGTAAAAAATGGCTGAAAGATTGGCAAAATTTATGGCTCGCAGCGGTGTTTGCTCGCGGCGCGACGCCGAAGAATTGATAAAGCAGAAACGCGTGACGGTAAACGGAGAAATTGTCAGCACTCCGGCATATAATGTAGAGGGGACGGAAAAAATTTTGCTGGACGGCGAAAAGCTGCCGGAGATAGAACAAACCCGCCTGTGGCTCTATCATAAGCCTGCGGGATTGCTGACCACGCATAAAGATACCGAGGCGCGCGCTACGGTTTTTGACCATTTGCCGGTCGGTCTGCCACGGGTTATCAGCGTCGGGCGGCTGGATTTAAATTCTGAGGGTCTGCTGCTGCTGACTAATAACGGCGAGCTTTCGCGCAAATTGGAACTTCCGGAAAACGGCTGGAGCCGCCGCTATAAAGTGCGCGTGCATGGTTTTATAAATAAAAATAAACTGGCCGATTTAGCCAAAGGCGTTACGGTAGACGGCGTAAACTACGGTCCGGTTAAAGCTGAATTAGAAAGCCAAAACGGCACCAACAGCTGGCTGATTGTGACTTTAAATGAAGGTAAAAACCGCGAAATCCGCAAGCTTATGAAATCTATCGGCTTAGAAGTGGCGCGGCTTATCCGCCTGTCATACGGACCTTTTCAGCTGGGCAGCCTGAAAAAAGGCGAAGTGCGCGAAATTCCGCAAAAAGTGTTAAAAGAACAACTGGGAAGCAAGATAGAACTATGAGAATTATCGCAGGTCAATATCGGGGAAAAAAGCTTTTTACTCCGGACGGTAAAGATGTGCGTCCTACTTCGGAGCGGGCGAGGGAAGCCGTTTTTAATATTTTAAATTCGCATTTAGGCAGCGACTACAGCGCCGTGCATTTAGCTGATATTTTTGCCGGCACCGGTGCTTTCGGGCTGGAAGCGCTCTCCCGCGGCGCCGCGTCTGTGGCTTTGGTAGATAAAGACACGGCGTTGGCGGCGAAAAATGCGAAAATGTTTATAAAAGAGCAGGCTAAAATTAAAATAATCAAGGCAGATGCTTTGAATTTGCCGCGGGTGCCGGCTAAATTTAATATGGTTTTTATGGACGCGCCCTATGCTAAAGGTTTGACAGAAGAAGTTTTGAAACAGCTGATATTAAAAGAGTGGCTGGCCGAAAACTCTCTCTGCATTGTAGAAGTCAAAAAAGATGAACATATTGATATTCCGAAAGAATATGAAGTTTTAGACGAGCGTGTATACGGATTGGCAAAAATTTTATTTTTAGACCCGAAAATTGCAAAATAATTGTTATTTTTTGTCAAAAATTGGTTGATATAAACAAAAAAGTATGTTAAATTATTGATAAATTAAAAAAGAAAAGAGGTTGCTATGGCAGATGTTTTATTAGAAAATACCAACGTTTTTGAGCCTAAAAAAGAATACAGCGTTGCCGAGCTGCGTAAAAAGTTTGAAGACAGAGAACAGGCGCTGCGCAAAGAATATGCGGAAAATGCCGCCAGTTATACGCGGATAAAGTCTGCTTATGACGGCTATGCCCGCGCGGAAGATAAGGCCTCTTTTGACTATGATGAAAAAGACCTGAACTCCTATAAAAACGATATTATTGCCCAGCAGCGCAAATTTACCGAGCAGCTGACAAAAAATTCTGTGGAAGCGGAATTGTTAAATAAATATGAGGGTTCGTTTGCCGCTTTGTATCAGATTAAGCAGCAAAATGAGCAAGGCGCAGACGGTACAGTCTGCAGCTTTAAGGAAATAGAGCAGAACAAGCCTGCCGGTATTATAACTCAGGAACAATATTATGAAATGAACGCCAATCCCAAAGGCGAAGTTAAGCAGCTGGCTTTGGAAGTAGCCTTGCCGAGCGGCGAAAAATTTGACTTAACCATGCCGCCTTATGACAAACCGGGGGCGGAGTCTAAAGAAGTTAAGGCGCAGATTTCATTTGACGATAAGGCGCTGCAAGAATTAAACGCTCAAAAAATGGCGCATATCATGGAATTTTGCGAAAGCCATGGCTTGTCTACGTTTCAGATGGATATTCCGTATGCTTATGACGGAAATATTGACGTGGCTGAAAAAATTAAAAGCCTGATGGAAGAGGTTAAAGCTCAGAGAGCGGCTGAAGAAAATAAAGCAAATAATCAGGAATTTGCTGAGAGCGAAGCTCATAAAAAAGAGCTGTCTAAATCGGCTCCGCAGAATGTTACAGAAGAAATGCGCGAAGATATCTCCTATGGGCTGCCGCCGGAAGATAAAATCTTTACCGCTGAAACAGCCGAAGAAACCGAGGAGAATAATCAGCAGAATGAGCGCGCCGCCGCCGCACCGCAGGAGCAGGCTCAGCAAGCGTCTCAACCTCAGCCGCAGCCAAAGGCTAAAGCCAAAAAAGCTAAAAAGACGCAGGATGACGCAGAAGCCGGACTGGAAAAGTTTTTGGAAGGCGGCTTGCGGAAAGACCGCGGACTTTCATATTTTAAGTCGCATACCGGCTGGTTTGGAACCGGCTGGACTAAGTATGTGGTTTATGACAAAGCCGATAGGGATAACCGCAAAAAAGACGGTCTGAAAGATAAAAACGGCGAGCCTAAGTTTACATATAACTTTAAGCTGTTTGTAAAACAAGAAAACGGCAAGTTCCGCTTTGCTTACCGCACTCCGGGAAATAAAAAGCTTGACGACCAGATTGTCAACGGTTTAGCCGGACAGTTCAAAGATTTGGGGATTACACATGTGCGTTTTCCGGACGGTCTGCAAGACGCTGAAAAGAAATTATGGCGTATCGCCTTGGCTGAAAACGGCATTGTTCCGGTAGGTATGGGGCTGGATAAAGCCAAAGCCGAGGGTATGCTGAAAGCCGCTAAAGAAAAATTGACGGCTGAGGCTTTCCGCAAATATAGATATAAGCTTGCTATTCAAATGGAAAAAGACAATATCAAAAAAGGCAAAATTGTTTCTCCGTCAGAGCAAGATTATATTGACAGCATTAAAAACAGTCAAAAATATCTGGCCTTTACCGAAGCTTATGACGGCAAGCTGAAAGGCATGCTGCGCGACCGTCTGGATGCTGCCGATGTCAATCATGATGACGGCGCAATAGAAAAAGCCGCGTCTTATATGGCTATGCGCCGCTTGTTTGATACATATCAGGAAGTTGTGGACCATGCGGATATTTTAAACAGTAAAAATCTGAGTCCTGAAGAAAAAGCCAAAATCAAACAGGCCGGATTAACCGGTCCGGTCAGCGAGTTTACGACAGAGCAAATGGGACAGCTGTATGAAATTATGCTGGTAAAGAGCAAAGCCGACGCCAAAAAAGAAGTTGATGAAGCTTTGCTGGCCGCCCGTGATGTGAATAACCAAACTTCAAAAGGTGCAAAACGTGCCGATAATGTAATTATTAAAGAAGTGTTTGACGGTGCGCGCAATCGTTTTGAAAAAGTAAATGAAATGCTGACTCCGCTTGGTGTTGACGAAATCAGCTTCCCGAAAGCGTTCGGCCGTCTGCACTATGATAATTTCTACAAAGAACATCCGGAGTTCATGAAAAAGAAAGAGCCGCAGCAGCAAACTCAGGCACAGCAACAGCAGCCGGCTAAGACGCCGACAAAATCAGGAAATGAGGCTGCCGCCGCAAATCCTAAAAATGCTAAAGCTGCTGATGCGTTTGTTAAAGCTATGGCTTCTAAAAAGAACTATACACACTAGCCGCATAAACAGCCAATCTAAAAGCCCCATGCCTTATTTTGTGCAGGGGCTTTATCAAATATATATATTGCTAAAAAACAAAAACTACACCACAGGCGTTATTGTTGCAGGTGCGGCAGATTTCATCGGCTTCGGTTAAGGTTAGGTCTCGCAAACATTTAAGCGGCTGACCTGTTGTAACCGATTTATCCGAACCATGGCAAAAAGCATCTCCGGCATACTCTGTATTATGCGATGTAGGAATAACCGCCATCGCAAACATCTGTGAGGCCATTTGCTGACCGATATCTATAAAAAATGTCTTACATAGGTTTCTTGAAAATACGGCATTGGTTTTAGCTAAGGAAAAACGTAAATCTAAAACATATTTGCCGGGGTTGGTATAGCCCTCAGTTAAACTTTTGTTTGAAAAATAAATGCGCAAATCATGTCCGTTGCCGTCACGAATACGCTTATTACCGTATTGCTTCCAAGTTTCCGGAACTAAATGCGCTGCAAAGATAAACTCATCTAAATCAATGTTGCTTTGCGGCGCGGAGCTTTGTATAAAATTATTCTTATATTCCAAAAGCCCGCCAATAAGCATTGTGTATTCATTTATAGTTTTGTTTATTTTAAATTTTTCCATAGCTTTTGAGTAACCAGCAATCCCGCCGACCGACAGAACTGCTATTATTGCTAATACTCCCAACATCTCTATCATACTTCTTCCAAAGAAACATGCGCCTCTGCCGCCAGTCATCCTAGGCCGTGACGCACAGTCTGTACCTAGGATCTTGTCGCACCAAGGGC
>CAVKTH010000094.1:0-5243 GCA_963659495.1 Bacteroidaceae bacterium
AAAGTATCATTTTTTCTGCCAAACCCTGTAAAAACGTGCTGAACGGCAGAAAAAGTGCCTTTAATCAGATGTTCAGGATTTGCAGAGAGAGAGAGAGAGACCTTTGCTTAGCTTATTTTTCATCTTTCTTTCCTCTTAAATTAGTTAATTACTGCATTTAGTGTACAACATCAAAACAATTAAAGTCAATCACAAAAAGGATTCGCTGATTTTTTTATCTATATACGCAAAACAAATTACGCAAAACAAAAAAGCCTTGCTTAATGCAAGGATTTTGAACTGGTGGTCGGGGACGGTTTCGAACCGCCGACACAAGGATTTTCAGTCCTTTGCTCTACCAGCTGAGCTACCCGACCATCGTTTACGAAACACTTTATAAAATAGTTTTTTCTAAAAGTCTACATATTTTTTTATAAATGTGCAAAATTTTTTTATTTTTGCGGTCGGAAGTGCTATTTTCTTAGTTTAAAACCCGCTTTTCCAAAGCATTCATATGTGCAGAAATCCCGCTGCGGAACACGGTTTGGATTTCGGTTGCCATTTTATATTCATTTAAATAACCATGACTGCGAAAATAGTTTTTAACTTCTTCCAAATTATCTTCAATGTCATAAATAGCATTGACATAAGCAAATTGATTTTGATTCATTTTTCGGTTCTCCTTAAAAATTAGTGACAATAATTGTTGCGGCACATATCAAACTCGCAGTTCAGAATGCGGAGTTTGTTCAGCTCGTTTTCATGGTTATATTTCAAAAAGCTGGCTTCCAGCATTTGCAATGATTGATAAATGCGGTTAGGCATTATTACTGTTCGGTTCTTTTCTAAATTCATAATATCCTCCTTCATTTTTCTGTGGATAAAATAAGAATAATAGATTTTCCACAAAACAGAAGACCAAAAAAATATATGTCAGAATTATAAAAAGGGGCTATTGACTCTGCAGCAAGTAATAATTATTATATAAGTGTAGAGTTTAATTCTAGGAATAATTGTGAGCGGGGATAGCTAAGTGTCTGTCAGAAGCGACATTTTATTATTCAAGCTGCTGTCACATTATGAACTGGTGGTTGAACACGGACAGCTTAAGAGCGCTGCCGAAGATCTCGGCTTAAAGCAGTCTAACCTGTCCAAAGAGATGAAACTGCTGGAAGAAATGGTTGGCACAGAGCTTTTAACGCGCACCAGTCATGGTGTTCGTTTAACGCTGACCGGAGAACAGGTGTATGCCCAAGCCAAGGACTGCACCAGCCGTGTGGCGGAACTTGCTAACCGCTTCCACGGCCAGACCCAAAACGCAAGCATAACCATGCAAGCCACGGCGGCTACAATGGTTTCATTCCATAAATATCTTGATTTATTCAAACAAATTTATCCCTCTGTTACCTGTAATTTTTACGACGGCGTTATTTCTAATCCCAGCCTGCTGAAAAGCGTGGATGTCTGCGCTACCTATATGCAGAACAAATGGCCGAATGTTGATGTTATATGTGAGGGAAAAATAGTTTTCGCCCTCTTGGCTACCAAAAAATATTTGGATGTCTACGGCTATCCGCGCGATTTGGAAGATTTGCATCAAAATCATCATCTGTGCCTGTGCGAGGAATATTCGCGCTACAATCCGCAGTATGACGATTTAATGGCAAACTGCCGCCATATAGATTTTCAGGTGTCTAATTTTGATATGATGCTTTCAATGGTGCGGCAAAAATGTCTGATTGGCGAAATGCCAGCCTATATGACGCGTGTTTTCCCTGAGCTGATAAAATTAGAAGTTCCGGGCTGGCAGCTGAAAATGCCGATTCAGATTATTACCGCCGGAGGGCGCAGCAAAATACCGTATGTGCATACCATGTGCAGCTTTATGATTGAACTGTATCATGAAGTTATGATGGCCGGAGGCATTGAAGATTTAGTGATTTATCCGTCTTATACCAAGAATAAAAACTTAATTCCGCTAAAGCTTGAAAAATAGCAATTTTTGCCTGTTTTTACACAATTTTTGCATAAAAATGAGCGAAAATCGCATATTTTTGTTGTTTTTTATGCAAAATCAGAATATAGGAATAGCAGGTTAATTTTTAGAAAAGGAATAAATATGTCAAATCCTATTGATACCAAAGTTATTAGCAAATTGGCTGAAATTTTGGATAAAAATCAATTAACTACCTTAAATTATGAAGATGAAAGCTGCAAAATCTCTTTAACCAGAGAGATTTCCGGCGGCGTTGTTCCGGCTTATGTTCCGGCTCCGCAGCCTGTTGCCGCAGCTCCTGTTGCTGCTCCGGCAGAGGAAGAAATTAAAGAAGCTGTTGTTGATTACAGCAATAATCCGAATGCTATCAAATCTCCGATGGTCGGCGTGGTATATCTTTCCAGCAATCCAAACTCTCCGAACTATGTTAAAGTCGGCGATTCGGTTAATGAGGGCGACACTTTATGCCTGATTGAAGCTATGAAGACATTCAATCCGGTAAAAGCTCCGCGCGCCGGCAAAGTTGCTAAAATTTTGGTAGAAACAGGCGACCCGATTGAATACGGCGAACCATTGATTGTGATTGAATAAAACAAAGGATTGCTATGTTTGAAAAAGTTTTAATAGCCAACCGCGGCGAAATTGCCTTAAGAATACACCGTGCCTGCCGGGAAATGGGCATCCGCACCGTGGCTGTGCATTCTGAGGCCGACGCCAACGCCATGCATGTGCGCTTGGCGGACGAGGCCGTGTGCATCGGTCCGGCGCGTTCCGTGGATTCGTATCTGAACAAGCCGGCGATTATTTCCGCTGCCATTATTACCGGCGCGGACGCAATTCACCCGGGATATGGCTTTCTTTCAGAAAACGCAGATTTTGCCGAAATGGTGGAGAAGCACGGTATAACCTTTATCGGTCCGACTGTGGCGCAAATGCGTTTGATGGGAGATAAAATCACCGCCCGCAAAGCTGCAAAAGAAGCCGGGCTGCCGATTACCGAGGGTTCTCCGGCTTTGGAATCTGTTGAAGACGCCAAGCATTGGGCAAATGAAATCGGCTATCCGGTAATCATTAAGGCCAAAGACGGCGGCGGCGGCAAAGGTATGAAAATTGCTTTTAACGATGATGAAATCGGCGAGGCGTTCACTATGGCCAAGGCTGAGGCTAAAGCTGCTTTCCCTAGCGATGTTGTGTATATGGAAAAATATCTGCAGCATCCGCGCCATATAGAAATGCAGATTTTGGCGGATAAATACGGCAATGTTGTGCATTTAGGCGAGCGCGACTGCTCTATTCAGCGCAACAACCAAAAAGTCATTGAAGAGTGTCCGTCTCCGGCGCTGAACCAAGACCAGCGCAAAGAAATCGGCGATATTGTGCGCAACGCCATTGCTAAAATCGGCTATTGCAACGCCGGTACGCTGGAATTTTTGTATGAAAACGGCAAGTTCTACTTTATGGAAATGAATACTCGTTTGCAGGTGGAACACCCGATTACAGAAGCGGTTACCGGTATAGATATCGTTAAAGAGCAGATTCGCATTGCTGCCGGCGCGCAGCTTGGCTATACGCAGGATGATATTAAATTCAACGGTCATGCGATTGAATGCCGCATTAACGCTGAAGATCCGGAAACGTTCGTGCCTTGCGCCGGCAAAATTGAAGAATGGCATGCCCCGGGCGGTTTGGGAGTTCGTGTGGATTCGGAAATTTATTCCGGCTACTCAATTCCGCCGTACTATGACAGCATGATTGCCAAACTGATTGTGCATGCTGGCACTCGCAACGCCGCTTTAATGCGTCTGCGCCGTGCTTTGGAAGAATTTGTGATTATGGGTGTAAAAACCACGATTCCGCTGCATCAGGAGATTATCTCGCAGCCGGAATATTTGGACGGTCAATATGATATTCATTGGCTTGAACACTTTATGAAAACCCGTAAAAACAATAAGCTCTAAGCTTTAATCTCCCGAATTTTGGTTCGGGAGATTTTAATTTTCAGGGCAATTTTTTTGCGGTTAAGAGTTAAAATACAAAAACAACGCCGCAGTTTGTGGTTTGGCAGGTTTTGCAAATATCGCTGATTTCGGATAGCGTCAGGTCGCGCAGGCATTTGCGGGCTTCGCCGTTATAGCCTAACCCACCGTGACATTGCGAGTCGCCGGCATAATTTGTGTTTTGGGAAACCGGAATCATTCCCATAGCCAGCATATTATAAGACATAGCAACTCCGATATCCTTAAAGAAAGTCAGGCATAAATTGTAATAAAATGAATTATCAGAAGTTTTAGACTTTCCAAAATATAAGTTAAAAACGAATCTGTCGCCGACATCGTAGCCGTTTTCATTCCGATAATTGCTGAAATAGATTCCAACGTTGTTGCCGAGTGAGTCGTTCATATTTTGATTATTTTTTTTCAGCCATGTTTCCGGCACCAGATGCGCTGCTTGTACAAAATCTACAATCCCTGGTTCGCTTTGCGGCGGCGTGTTTTTAATAAAATTGCTCTTATATTCCAAAAGTCCAGCCATTAACATGGAATATTCATTGATAGTCCGGTTGATTTTGAACTTTTCCATCGCCTTGGAATACCCCGCGATTCCACCGACACTCAGTACGCCGATAATAGCCAGCACGCCGAGCATCTCAATCATGGAACGACCTAGCGGGTTTGCCTGTCGGGTCACTACTAGCGCTTTTCTCGCTCGTGTACCCTGTTGTACACGTCGCTCCAAAAGTGCGGCGTATTGACGCACGACATCCAAACCCTTAAATGCGATGTTGGTTCTTTCGGCGTCATTGCGAGTGCAGCGAAGCAATCTAACAAAACCTGCGTCTCTGCCGCCAGTCATCCTAGGTCTTGTACCTAGGATCTTATCGCACCAAGGGCGGTGCAATCCCTCGCCGTTATTTACTCCGTCATTGCGAGCGCAGCGAAGCAATCCAGAACCCTCGCCCCCTGAGGGAGAGGGTGACGCCTTGGCGTCGGGTGAGGGGTACTTAAAGAACGTGCAAAAGGCACTTATCCTGCGTCTCTGGCACTTATGCAATAATAAGGCAAATTTATTGACTAGGTTAGTGCCTTGTTGCCAGAAGATTCTAGGCACAGGGCCTAGAATGACTGGTGCTAGAGGTGCTAGCTTATTACCGCTTGCTAGTTTGCTTCTAAATGTATTATTACCGAAAGTATCATTTTTTCTGCCAAACCCTGTAAAAACGTGCTGAACGGCAGAAAAAGCGCCTTTAATCAGATGTTCAGGATTTGCA
>CAVKTH010000095.1:0-4965 GCA_963659495.1 Bacteroidaceae bacterium
CATCGCTATAAGCTTTACTGAACCCCGCGTCTAACGCGGGGTTTTCGGAATACAAGAAAGCAGCGTTTTTTAAGACGCTGCTTTTTGCTATTTGGCTGCCATTAGACTGTCTATGCCAAGCTGCTGATGATATAGCAAAACTATGCCGATAACCGCGGTCAGGCAAATAAAAATAACCAATACATTTGCTAAAGACGAAGTGCGCTGCGGCAAGTTAGGCTGTATTCCCTCATCGCAGGCATAATTTATATAGATGCGGCAGGCAGAAATAATATACAGCGGGCGGAACAAGACAATTATAGTAAGCAAGGCGATAATCAGAGGAAATCCGGCGTAAAAATACCAAGAATATACATCATATTCATCCGGTAATTCGCTAAGGCATGAAAAGAAGAAAATTACTCCAACATAGCAGCCGATGCTGATTATCCAGCAAATAAATGAATAGCCGAGGCGCAGCTTAATCAGCGGCAAAAAGCGCTTCTTCAGCAAAAGCAGAGAGTCTTTGCCGGCATCCTTAAAACTGCGTCCGTAGAGGAGCGCCGGAATAAAACCGATGCTGATCATTTTCCAGAGCTGATAAAGTATTTCTTTGTCAAATTTTGCAGCGTGCGAAGTGCGGTTATTCTTTTTCGGCAGTCTTTCTAAAATGCGTTTAACCGTCCACCAGCCGTCTATCCACGAAAAAATCCAGATTGTGCCGATGCGGCTGAAAGCCATTTTCAGGCAATCGGTAAAAGTGGACTCTTTATTTTGAAAACGTAAAATACATGAAGCGTTTAAGCAGGAGGTAAAAAATCCGACCGAAAAAGCCGCAAATCCGACGCAAGCCAGCGACCAGATAAGCAAAAACCAATTGGCTGCGGTGTTGCCGGTATCTTCTTTCCAAATTTTTTCCGGTATCCAATCCAGACCTTGCACCCAGATAAAATAGGACAGTATAACTGCCGCCCATTGCAGCAAGGCGAACACGATGTTTTCTTTTTCGGTAAAAACAAAGCGCAGAGAAGCGGCGATGCTGGTGAAAAATCCGCCGATAGAGCCGAAATATCCGGGGTTTTCGCTGAAATCAGTTTCTTTATAGGCTTTTTGTCTGAGGGTGTCTAACTCGGATTTCATGGTAAAAAAAGACATAATATTTCTCCAATTTTTTGCTGAGTGTAGCGTAATAAATGCGGATATGCAAGAAAAACTTGACAATCTCCGGCGGGCGGTTAAACTTTGCAGGTGTCGGAGGTTAAAATGAGTTTGATTGAAAAATATGTGTTTAACGGCAAAAATAACGGTTTAAACTTGCTGATTTTGGGCGGTGTTCACGGCAACGAAACCGCAGGCGTAAAGGCAGGGCTGAAAGTTATAGCGGAGCTTCAGCAGGGGAAAATTAAGCTGAAAAACGGACGTATGACCATAGTTCCGGTTTGCAATCCAGAGGCGTATAAAAAAGGCGTGCGGTCAGTTGAAGAAAATCTAAATCGGGTAATGAAAATACATCAAAATCCGCAAAGCTACGAGCAGCGTTTGGCCAATGAGATTTGTCCGCTGATAAAAGAAAACCGCATGCTTTTAGACTTGCATTCCACCCATTGCCGCGGCGATGTGCCTTTTGCTTTTTGCGACTATGCCGATGAATATAACACGCCGCTGATAAATGCGCTGGATGTGGATTATGTGCTGGAGGGCTGGCCGGCAATGTATGCGGCGCAGGGCGAAATATCTGATTTGTCTACAGAGGGTTACGCCCATTTTTGCGGCAATACCGGAACAACTTTGGAATGCGGCTATCATAATGAGCCGGAGGCTGAAAATATTGCCTATAACGCTATTCTCAGCGCGCTGAAAGTTTATGGCATGATAGACGGAGAAGCTGCGCCTAAGCCTCAGAAAACGCATATTCAGATGCACAGTTATGTGATAAAAAAACACAACGGCAGGCTCTGCCGAAACTATAAGCATTTAGATAAAGTGCAAAAAGGGCAGGCGCTTGCGGTTTATGAAAACGGCAAAACGCTGCCGGCGCCGTTTGACGGCTATATTCTGCTGCCGAACCATACGGCGGAAATCGGTACGGAGTGGTATTATTTAGGAACAAAAAAGCAGGGCTTATAAGGCTCTGCTTTTCTTTTGCTGCATAACATAGTCCAGCGTGCGGATTTTTTCTTGCTTTTGCCAAACCAGGCTTTGCGTTTCTTTATTCAAGCTTACGCCGTGATAGCCTTTACTGATGAGGTATTGCATTTTCATAAACAAGCTTGGAATTTTTTTATGAATATTTTCGCCCAAATACATGGTGTAGGTTTTGTTGTTGTCTTGCAGCAGCGGTGTTTTTTGCTCCGGCTGATGAATATTCTTTTCCAGATAAATCACTTTGGCGCCGTCAGACGGGTCTAAGTCTACTTTAGTGATAGACATACCATGGTGCAGGGCGTTTATCCAGCTGGCCGGATTGTCTACGGCGATTTGAATAATGGAATGCTTGCGGCCGTTATCCAGAGCATGCGCCTCAATATAATTCAGCATTTTCTTCATCAGGCTGGAGCCTCTGTAGGCGGGGTCAACCAAAATAGCTTCATAAATCACTAAATCTTTATTCGGCGTGTTGGGCTTAAATTCCGGCATATCTCTTTTTTCATGATTTTCCGGCATGTGGTAAACCACCTGCGCAATTAAGGTATCTTGGTCAAACACGCCGAGCATATGCGAGCTTTCGCCGTTCAAAGATTTTAAATAGTCTTCTTCGCTGCGGTGCAGAATAAAGTGCTGCTCATCCGGATGCAGCCCCTCAATAATTTTTTGCTGCAGAGACATTACATCTTGCAAATTATCACTATTTAATTTTTTCACGCTTAATTGTTTTTTGTTCATTGTAACAGCTTTCAAATTTTTTATTTTTTAAACAGATTTGAGACAGCTCAAACCATACGATACTCTCAAGATAAAAAAGCAGAGTCATCGTCGCTGTAAACAGCTGCGCCGTAAAAGCGCGGTATTTTCAAAATTTGCAGTCATTACATTCCTTTATAAACGTTATAAAATTTACATAAAAAAGCCGGTTTGTCAAGGCTTTTTAGCGCTGGCTGCCGGAGTTAAGCTTTTTAAGCTGCAGCAAAGCAGAAGCATGCTGCTGTTTTTGAGCTTGGGCGGCGTTATTATAGTGGCTGAAGCCGGACAGTTTGCCGTTATGCAGCTGCATAGCCATTTTTTTAGCGCCTGCGCCTTTATTGCCGACCGCCAAAATATCTTTAACAAGCTTCTTTTGAGCTGCGTCAGAAAGCTTTTGCTTGGCGCTGAAAGCTTGGCTTAAGGATGATTTTAAGCCGTATTGGTCGTACATTACTTTAGCATAGGCGGCTTTTTCTACGCTGATGTCCTGCGGCAGGCTGAAGTTTCCGGCAGCAATCTGCTTTTCAATTTTTTGATACAGCAAGTCGCGTTTGGCTTTAGAAGTCAAAAGCTCAATCGTGTTGTCATAGTAGTTTTTCCAAATTTTTTCGGCAGAAGACTGTTTATGAACAGCCTGAGGGTTTTGCTGCTGAGCCGATGCCTTAAATTCAGCTGCTTTAGCTTCGGCTTTTTTAGGTGTATTTTGCTGCATGGCAATAGGGTTTTGCTTGGCAACCGGAGCTTTATTGGCGGTTTTAAGCCCTAAAAAGCCGATAAGTCCGATACCGGCAATAACAGCGGCGGCTTTAAGCTTATTTTTAGTGGCGGAAAGTTTTTTCTTAAAGCCGGAAAAAATAGAAATTTTTGCCGCTTTGGTTTCAGGCTTTGCCGAAACAGCTTTCGGCTGTACTTGGACTTTAGGCTGTGCTATGGTTTGCACTTGAACCTGCGGTCTGACAATGCTTTTAGCCTGCTTGTCAAGCTTTTGGATAGCGTTATAAATATCCGAACCCTCATAAAGATGACCGCCGACCGTATTAAAATATTCTTTGGTTAAGGCAATGTCTTTGTTTGGCACAACCGTTAAATTGCGGAGAATATTGACAGCATAAACCTCTGCGGCGCGGCTCATGTTATTAAGTTCTACCATGGCGTCAGCGTCTGAAGTATTTTGCTTTAATTTGCGGTAAGTTTTGCATTTTTTCTGCATTTCTTTCGCTGTCAGCGCTGTATATTCGTCTTTTGCGCCGAAAATTTTCTGCCACAGCGTTTTTTTGCTTTCATTGATATAAGATGTAACGTCAAATTTTGCCTGTTTCTGCAGTTTAGCCAGATATTCCGGTTTGTGATAGCCGCCGAAAGCGTTGATATACAAGGCAAAAGGTCTTTTCAGCTCGCTGCTGAGAGTTAGTCTGTTGTTATTGAAATCAGCCAAAACAGTTAAGGCTTTTCGTTCTAATATTTCTCTTCTGTTATATTTTTTTACAGAAAAATTGCCTTTAAAGGTTTTATGATAGGCTTTTACATCGTGCAAAAGCTCTTCTGCTGTAAGTTCTGTGTTCATCTTTTTCATCACTCTTTTCTTTAATTTTTTACCGATTCTTAATTCTTGGCTATAATATGCCAAAATCATCTTTTTGTCAATAATTTTATACAAAAAAACGCCCCGAAAAAGGGACGCTGCATTTTAAAAACGGAATAATTAAATATCCAAAGCTTTGCGGTAGGTGTCTACAACCAATTCCTGCTCGTCGCGGTCGGCGGCGTTCATTTTGCGCAGTTTCAAAACCGTACGCATAGCTTTTACGTCAAATCCTGCAGATTTTGCTTCGGCAAAAATATCGCGGATATCGCTCTGAATGCCTTTCTTTTCTTCTTCCAAACGCTCAATTCTTTCAATCAGCGAACGCAAACGGTCAACAGCCACGCCGCCGACTTCTGCAGTTACATTTTCTTCTGCCATTGTTTTTCTCCTTAAAAAATTTGTCTGTAGTGTTTGTAGCAAACAAAATTTGTTTTGACAAGTGGAATTTTTATCTAAAAATTATCTTTAAACTAACAAGTTTTTAACCTATATGTGTGTAT
>CAVKTH010000096.1:0-4772 GCA_963659495.1 Bacteroidaceae bacterium
TAAGGGTTTGGATGTCGTGCGTCAATACGCCGCACTTTTGGAGCGACGTGTACAACAGGGTACACGAGCGAGAAAAGCGCTAGTAGTGACCCGACAGGCAAACCCGCTTGGTCGTTCAATGATTGAGATGCTCGGAGTTCTGGCGATTATTGCCGTATTAAGCGTCGGAGGAATCGCCGGATATTCTAAAGCCATGAATATGTGGAAATCAAATATCCAGCGCAATATGATTACGGAGCTGATTCATGCTATGATAGAAATCAAGCCTAAACTCGGCAGCAATTTAGGAGACTTTCAAAATATCACATATTTAGTTAATGACCTTGGATATCTGCCGGAGGGAACAACTTTTGAAAATAACGCCATTTATGATAAAAGCGGCAACCATATAGAAATCCATAAATATAATATGAAAGACTATAAATATTATGTTATGGAAATATATTTTATGGCTAATAAAGACGCCTATCTACCGCAGGATAATGAAGAATTTTGCCGCAATTTAGTCTTAGCAATCCAACCGGTAGCACCGGAAATTAAGCATTCAAATTTTAGGCAAAATTATGAGGAAGGGACGAATGATGCTATACTATTTAACTATACAGATTTAGCCGGCGCCAAGCTGAGCGATATTCAAAACCGCTGCCATATATTGTCTAAAAGCAGCGGTGCGGCGCACTACTCCATTCATCTTTGGCCTTAGGCTTTATAAACTAAAAATCCCTGAAACCAAAGCTTCAGGGATTTTTTTAATAAGCAGATAAAACTATCTTTCTACGGTAACATCTGTTAAATGAAAACTGTCAAATTCGCCGTCTGCCGGAATTTGAAAACGGCTGCGGCTTTTAGCAACCATGGCCGTAGCCTCAGCCCCGCCCTCATAAATAACAGCACCGGACTTATCATTAAAGGTTACCGAAATCAAAATGCGCGAAATATCATTTTCGCTGTCGTTTTCCAAATAGCCGCAAATTGCGTTTTCGCATTTTACTAAGCCATAAACTTTGACACCGTCTTTATCATAAGTGTTAGCATCTTCTTTTTCTTTAACATCTTCGGCTTTTTTAGCTTCTTCGGCAACCGGAGCTTTATCTTCTACCGCTGCCGTGTTATCCGACGGAATTGCCGCCCAGCCGCCGGCCAAAACCACCAAAATAACGGCAATCAAAGGAACTTTTTTGCCTTTTACGGAAACATATTTGCCTTTAATATATTTTTTATAAACGGCAATCAAAAGAACAAAAATTTCTTTAACGGCTCTGAAATATTTTTTTTCTTTAACTAAAGCCCCAACGGTTTTTGCTTTTTCCAGCAGGCTTTCCGGATTCAATTCATCGGTTTGCGGTGTTTGCTCTGTCATTTTTTTAATCCTCTAACAATAAAACCAACATTTTTTGCTAACATACCGAAAATATATTGAAAAAAAGTAAATATTATAAAAAAACTGCCCTGAAAAGAGCAGCTTTTTGCATAATTTTACTAGTTGCTTATTCAAACAGCGGCACGCCGCGTGACAAACGAATGCGCTGAGTTTCAATTGTGGTAGACAAGTTCATCTTGCCGCTCTTGATAATACCGCGCACTTGGTCGCCCTTAGAACCGTCCGGATTAGCAAACACATATTCAATTTTTGCGCGCTTCGGAACGCCGACCAAGCTTTGGTGCAGCACCGCCAAAATACCGTTGCCCACCAAGTCATAGGCCATTTCTTCAGAAATACCGGTTGCAGCGGCGTATTTTACAATAGACTGAATAGCATCGGTAACGGTGCTGGCGTGAATTGTAGACATAACCAAGTGACCGGAAATAGCGGCACGCAAAGCTTCTGAAGCAATTTCCGGATCGCGGATCTCGCCCAGATATACATAACGAGGCTTAGAACGCAGCATTGATTTCAGACCGGCTTCCCAAGAACCTCCCGGAGGCGTCATCTGCTTGCAAATACCCAGCTCGCCGTTTACCGTATGATAAGTGCCGTCCAGCGGCATTTCCACCGGGTCTTCCAGCGTAAAAGCATAGCCGCCGTCGCGAATCAAAAATTCACGCAGCAAAGCCGAAAGAGTTGTGGTTTTACCGGAACCGGTTGTACCGGCAAGCAAAATAAGTCCGGGAGCGCCGCTCAAAGACTTTAAGTATTTCAGCAAATGCTCTTCAATGCCCAGCTTGTTAATATCAGGCACCGAGTGCGGCATTTTACGGGCGCAGTATTGCTGGCCTTCCAAAGTTACGGTACGCTCAACACGGTAGTTCAAGCCTTTGAATTTTACTTGATAGCTTGGATTGTGGCCGTCATAAGTATTCATAACCTGCTGCAAAAATTCGTCATAATCGTCAGGCTGAACCTGAACCAGCCCGCTTGGCGTCTGACGGCCCCAGATGTAGGCAGTACCATCCGGAATAATGTAAATATCAGAAAATTCTGTATCGTTAACTGTTGCCATTTTCTTTCCTTAATCAATAATTGTTAATACCATAAGACATAGGCTGTTTTTTCTTAAATTTTGGTTAAACCTATAACATCAGAATAAATATTTCAGTTATCCACAATTAAATCAAGCTATTTTTTAGCTATATCCCCCAAAATATATATTAGTATCTTTCGGGAAACTATAAATTGCCGAGTCTTGAGGGTTTACGCGGCTGATGTAATATGCTAAAGATACAAACAGTAATTTAATTTTATAAAGGAACTGTTATGAAAAAAATATCTGTAGCCGCTGCTGTGGCTTTGTTGGCAAGTGTGGGCAACGCTAACGCCGCTGGCTATCAATTAAATGAATTTTCCGTTACCAACTTGGGGCGCTCTTTTGCCGGTATCGGTATCGCCGGAGATGATTATTCGGCATTGGCTTATAACCCTGCCGGTATGACATTGGTAAAACGTTCGGGCCTGCAGGCCGGCTTGACCATGACCGAAGTTGCCTCAAAAATCCGCGGCGTCGGTGATACTGCCGGTAAAAAAACAGATATGGATTTTATGATTCCGCTGCCGAGTATGTTTGGACAATATAATGTCAACGATAAACTGTTTTTAGGCGCCGGCGTCTATGTGCCGTTTGGTTTGGCTACCCGCTACAATCATGACAGCTTTGTAGCCGAGAGCGCAACCGGCGTCCGCCGTTCCGAACTGCAGGTTGTGGATACAAACATTGCCGCCGCTTATAAGTTTAACAATCATTTATCTTTAGGCGTAAGCGGAATTTTACGCTACATCAAAGGTAAATTAACCTCTAATTTAAACAGTCAGGTGCCAAATTTGGGCTATAGTGATTTTAAGGTTGACGGCTGGGCAACTACCATGAATCTTGGCGCTATGTATGAATTTGATGAAAACACCAGACTTGGCTTGTCTTATCGCTTCAAAAGCACGCAGCGCACCACCGGCGATCATGATGTGACTATCAATTCTCAATATGTTGGCATGGCTCAGATGATGGGTTTTCAAGGATTTAACCGCTTTGATTCTGTTTCCGATCCGGAACTTCCGGCCAGCTGGATTCTTTCCGGATATCATAAGTTCGGCGAAAAATGGGGTACTTACGCCACCGTAAAATATACGCAATGGCACCGTTTTTATGAATTTCCGGCCAGCACGACTGCTCCGATTAAAAACGGCAATCTTGATGTTGACTATCGCTGGAAAGACGCTTGGAATTTTGCTTTAGGACAAGACTATTACCTGAATGACAACTGGACTTTGCGCGCCGGTATCGCTTGGGATCAATCTCCGGTTCCAAACAACACCTACCGCACCAACCGTATTCCTGATACCGACCGTTTGTGGACATCTTTTGGCGTAAGCTATGCAACAGGAAATCATCAGTTTGACTTAGGCTATGCTCATCTGTTTATGATGCACGGCAAAGTTTGGAATTCTCCGGAACATGACGCTAACGCAAAATACAAAAGCTACAGCAACATGTACGCCCTGCAGTATCAGTACAAATTCTAGTACGCAGAACCTCAAAAAAATACCGGTTGTAAAAAATGGCAGCCGGTATTTTTTGTTTTATTTAAGGTTGTTATCTCGTCTTAAATTATTACATTATTATTGACATATCAATAAATTTATAATAATATGGAGACAGGAAGATGAACAGAGGAACAAAAGATATGAATTCAATGATTCAAGCGCGCGTAGACGCAAAAAGCAAAAAACAAGCTGAAGAAATTTTAAAGCAGCTTGGCATAACCCTTAATGACGCAGTAAGAATGATGGTAAATCAAATTATTCACAGCCGCGCTTTGCCTTTTCAGCCTAAACTTCCGGCAGAAGATGAATTTATTGCCCAAGCAGTTGCCGATTCTGAAAATGACATAAAAGCCGGACGCATTCACGGTCCGTTCAATAGTGCAGAAGAGTTAATAGCCGACTTAGAAAAGGAAGATTAAGTGCGGACATTTTAATATTCCAATCGTTTTTTACGAGATTATAAATTGTGTAAAAAACAAGGTAAAAATATGGGAAATCAGATTGACATGTATTGTTTATCTGCTATAAAATGTATGAGGTAATCAACTTAATTTAAGAGGAAAGAAAGATGAAAAATAAGCAATCCAAAGGTCTCTCTCTCTCTCTGCAAATCCTGAACATCTGATTATTGGCGCTTTTTCTGCTGCTACAAAGAGATTTACAGAGTTTTTTGAAAAAATCAGCAAACAAGAAACTAACCTAACCAACATCGCATTTAAGGGTTTGGATGTCGTGCGTCAATACGCCGCACTTTTGGAGCGACGTGTACAACAAGGTACACGAGCGAGAAAAGCGCTAG
>CAVKTH010000097.1:0-4149 GCA_963659495.1 Bacteroidaceae bacterium
TATTTTTTTTCAAAAGCTTTTTCAAAAAATTATTCCTCTAAATATCACATAGTTATAATTTTAGCGATTTATATATAGCAGAAAATTCAAAAAAATAAAGTATTTTTTCACAGTTGAAGTTTTAAATGTGAATAACTGCCTAAGTTATTAGCTTTACGGCGCTTTTCCATACTATTTTTTGCACATTTTATATGCTTTTTGCGCATAAAATTATAGATTTTTTATAAAATAATTTTTATATTGCTCTATAATTGCATGAGAAAGGCTTTATAATGAAAAAATATTTAATTTACGGAATTGCTCTGCTGGCTATCATCGGCATCAGCTATAAACTCTTGAACCGCACAGCAGGCGGCACCACCTACAAAACACAAAAAATAGAAAACGGCGATATTATGGAAAGCATTACTGCTTCCGGCACTATCAACCCGCTTTCTACGGTTTCGGTCGGCTCGCAGGCTTCAGGCCGTATTGCGGAGATTTATGTGGACTATAACTCTGAGGTTAAAAAAGGCCAGCTTCTGGCGCTGATAGACCAAGAAAACGCCAAAGCCACCGTGCAGCAGCGCGAGGCTGCGCTGGAAATTGCCAAAGCGCAGGTGGCTGTGGAAGAAAACAATATTAAATACTATAAAAAAGCCCTGAACCGTATTTCTAAGCTGAACGCCTCTAAATATTCCACCGAAAAAGATTTGGAAGCGGCTGAGCGCGACTATGACAATTCCGTAGCGCAGCTGGCTTTGGAACAAGCTCAGGTCAAGCAGGCGCAGGCTTCTTTAAACTCTGCCCAGACCGAGCTTTCATATACTGAAATTAAAGCTCCGGTTGACGGCATTGTAATTTCTAAAGCTGTGGAAGTCGGACAAACCGTGGCGGCAAGTTTTGAAACTCCGGAACTGTTTTCAGTAGCCGAAGACTTAACTAAAATGCAGATTGAAGCTTCTGTAGTTGAAGCCGACATTGCCAAAGTCAAAGAGGGGCAAAAAGTACGCTTTACGGTGGACAGCTATTCCGATGATTATTTTTACGGCACCGTCACGCAGGTCCGCAACGAAGCGACCACAACTTCCAACGTTGTAACCTACACCGTTGTAATCGGCATTGACAATACGGATATGAAGCTGAAGCCTGGAATGACCGCCAATGTTGAAATTATCACGGCCGAAGAAAAAGGCGTGATGCTGGTGCCGAACCAAGCCCTGCGCTTTTATATTGACGACAGCGACAACGCCAAGCGCTATAAAGACCGCGGTGTCTGGATTATGAAAAACGGCAAGCCGGAGCGCGTAACCGTAAAAATCGGCGTCAGCGATGAAGATAACACGCAGATTCTGGAAAGCAGCCTTAAAATCGGCGATGAAATTATTGTTTCTAAAGAACTTTCCGCCGCTGATACGCAAAAAATGAGATTAAGGATGCCGCGTTAATGAAACCGCTGATTCAATTAAAAAATATCCATAAAAGCTATCCGCTGGACGGCTTTGATTTGGAAATTCTCAAAGGTATAAATCTGGAAATCGCGGCCGGAGAGTTTGTGGCGATTATGGGGCCTTCCGGCTCCGGTAAATCTACTTTGATGAATATTCTGGGCTGCTTGGATACACCGACTTCCGGCGAGTATATTTTAGACGGCGAAAATATTGAGCATCTGAGCGGCGACCAGCTGGCGGAAATCCGCAACCGCAAAATCGGCTTTGTGTTTCAGGGCTTTAATCTGCTCTCGCGCACTTCAGCCATAGAAAACGTGGAGCTGCCGATGGTTTATGCCGGCGTGCCGGATAAAGAACGCGAAGAGCGTGCTTCCAAGGCTTTGGACAGCGTAGGGCTGCACGAACGCATGCACCATCAGCCGAATCAGCTTTCCGGCGGACAGCAGCAGCGTGTTGCTATCGCCCGCGCCATTGTTAATGAAGCGCCGATAATTTTTGCCGATGAGCCGACCGGAAATCTTGATACCAAAATGAGCGTGGAAATTATGGATTTATTTACAAAACTGAACGAAAATCTGCACCGCACCATTATTTTGGTAACCCACGAAGAAGATATCGCCTTGTTTGCCAAACGCATTATAAAAATCGTGGACGGCGAAATCCACTCAGATATTATCAATACGAAAAGAGTTCAAAAATGATTGAATTAAAAACCATTTATAAAATTGCTGTTCGGGCTATTCAAGCCAACAAAATGCGCTCGGTTTTAACCAGCTTGGGCATTATTATCGGTGTGGCGGCGGTTATCGTTATGCTGGCAATTGGCAACGGCGCGCAGCTTTCTATTCAAAAAGAAATGCGCAGCATGGGTACTAATCTGATTATGATTCGTTCCGGTTCCTCTACCTCCGGCGGGGCGCGCATGGGACACGGCTCGCAGCCGACTTTGAAAAACGGCGACGCCGACGCTATTCAAAACAAAATCGCCGCCATTCATCTGGCTGTGCCGGTGGTAAACGACAGCGGACAAATTGTTTACGGCAACGCTAACTGGGCGACCAACATTGTCGGCACGGATAACCGCTATTTTGAGATTAAAGAATGGAATTTGGCTTTCGGGCGCGAGTTTTCGGAAACCGACATCAAAAACGCCAACAAAGTGGCTATTTTGGGGCAGACCGTAGTTAAAGAACTGTTCGGCGATATTGATCCGCTGGGCAAAACTATCCGCATTAAAGGGCTGCCGTTTACGGTTATCGGCGCGCTTACCACCCGCGGGCAGAGCGGTCCGGGACAAGATCAGGATGATATGGTCTATCTGCCGCTCAGCACCGTGCAGAAAAAAGTTTCCGGCACGCAATTTCCTGATATGGTAAATATGCTGATGCTGCAGGCTTACGACGCCGAAAGCACCTATACTTCTCAGGATGAAATTACCGCGCTTTTGCGCCAGCGCCATAATTTGGGACTGACTAAAGACGATGACTTTACCATTATGAACCTGACGCAGTTTATGGAGATGATGCAGAGTTCAACTAAAATCATGACGATTTTGCTGGGGTCAATCGCTTCAATTTCTTTGCTGGTCGGCGGTATCGGCATTATGAACATCATGCTGGTTTCGGTTACCGAGCGCACGCGTGAAATCGGCATCCGCATGGCGATAGGCGCCAAACGCTGGGACATCCGCCTGCAGTTTTTGATGGAAGCCTTGATTTTGTCGTTAATCGGCGGCTTGATCGGCGTTATATTCGGTATCGCCGGCGTTTATATTCTGCCGAAACTAACCTCAATTTCAGCGGAATTAGCAGCGTTTTATGTGGTACTGCCGTTTAGCTTTTCCGGTATTGTCGGTTTGCTTTTCGGCTTTTTCCCGGCCTATAAAGCTTCGCTTTTGAACCCGATAAACGCTCTGCGCTATGAATAAAACTACAGCAGATATTTCTCATCGTTACTGGCGGAATATCTGCTTTTAAGTTTATAATCAATAAGTTATAACAATAGAACAAGTTCCTCTGGCATTATCTCCGCAGGTATGGCAAGCCGCGTTTATTTCTGCCAGAGTTACGTTTTTTAGGCATTTTTTATTTGCACCGCAATATTTATTTCCATACCATAACGGATTAAGAGTTTGCGCACCTCCCCGCCATACATAGGAATAATCCACAAATTCGGAAAGCGGCTGTACAAAGTTTAGAAACAACTCACGGCAGAGCTGAATTCGCTGTTCAGTTAAAGAATAAGAATCTTTTGCCTCATATTCTTCCAGCAAATAAATTTCAAAAACTAAATCTGAACCGCCCCGCCATATCTGTATTCGGTTATTAAGCCGGTCTCGGACATTGCTGGCGTCATCATATGTCCAAGAGTTTGGAATAACATTTAGAGACTGCATTATATCGGCATAGCCGCTGCCGTTGGGAACTTTTCTAATATCGTCCGCATGCTCAATGGCTCCAAACATAAAATGGGTATATTCACTAATCAGTTGATTAACTTTCCACTTTTCCATCGCCTTAGAGTAACCGGCAATCCCGGCAACGGATAATACTGCGATAATCGCCAGCACGCCCAGCATTTCTATCATGCTGCGTCCCGTACTGCTGACGTCATTGCGAGGAGTGTAACGACGAAGCAATCCAAAACCCTCGCCCCGTGAGGGAGAGGGTGACGCCTTGGCGTCGGGTGAGGGGTACTTAAAGAACGTGCAAAAGGCACT
>CAVKTH010000098.1:0-3787 GCA_963659495.1 Bacteroidaceae bacterium
CACGTTCTTTAAGTACCCCTCACCCGACGCCAAGGCGTCACCCTCTCCCTCACGGGGCGAGGGTTTTGGATTGCTTCGCTGCGCTCGCAATGACGCCGTAAGTAATAACATCCTATCAAAGGGTTTGGATGTCGTGCGTCAATACGCCGCACTTTTGGAGCGACGTGTACAAACTGGTACACGAGCGAGAAAAGCGCTAGTAGTGACCCGACAGGCAAACCCGCTAGGGAGAAGCATGATAGAAATGCTCGGAGTTCTGGCCATAATCGCTGTATTATCTGTCGGCGGGATTGCCGGGTATTCCAAAGCTATGGAAAAATATAAAATAAACAAGGCCATGCATGAGTATTCGCTGATTATTTTCAGTCTGCTTGAGCATTTAGACAGCATCAAAAATTTAAGCTCAGACAAAGATTGGTCTTCAGTCAGCCTATTGCCGTACATGCAGCAAACCGGCTTAATCACAGATGCTTGGACTCCGATATCTGACAATGAACTTAACGACCCTTACGGCAATACGATTGCTTTCTTTTCACGCCATCATAATTTAGTAGTTGATTTAACGCTGGGCAGCCTGCTGATGAGCGAAGATGCAATTACCTCCCCGGCTTTTTCCGCCGCAATGTGCCGCGAATACTTTACTAATTTAGCCATTCCGCTGCAAAGTTCTTTAATTCATACACGGCTGTATAAACTCACCGGCACAACTTCCAGCTCTACATTTTTCTATGGCAATTCAATTTGAGGAAACAATAAAAAATGTCTGCATTCTATGACTCTCAGTGATGTAAACGATGTTTGCCGCAGCTGTTCAAAAGACAGTGCCTGTGTTATTAACTTAGAATTTTAATCAGGGCTGTACTTACAGAAACACGGATAATGAGCTTAATACGCCGCAAGACTTTTTCGCGGTGTACATAATGGACTAGCGGAAACTCGGATAGCGTGCGTATATGCGACGGAATTTTTAAGCGACGTGTACAACAAGGTACACGAGCGCAACCGGCACTAACTTTTGGAAACTCGGATAATGAGCTTAATGCGAAGTAAGATTTTTTCGCAGTGTACAAACTAGTACATAAGAAAAAATCTTACCAGCAGAAAGCCATTAGCCGAGTTTCTTCTGAATTTTTACGCGGGTAATCCGCATATTATCTACCGCTAAAACCTCATAAATACAAAATTCATCTTCGGCAATATCGCCGACTTTCGGTTCACGCCCGATAAGCGCAAACACATAGCCGCCGACTGTACTTTCTTCCGGCTCATATTGCGGCAGCCCCATACAGTCAAAAGCATCTTCCACCAAATAAAGCCCGTCAAATTCGCAGGACTGCTCATCAATTTTTTTGATTGGCTCAACTGTGGTGTCGTCATGCTCATCGCGGATATCGCCGACCAGCTCTTCCAAAATATCTTCCATAGAGATCATACCCGCAGTTCCGCCGTATTCATCAACAACAATCGCCAAATGAATATGTTTGTGCATCATCTGGTGCAAAATATCGGAGATAGAGTGATTTTCCGGCACAAACAGAATTTTACGGGTAATATGGTTCAAAAAGTCCTTGGCGTCCTTATCTTCCGGATGCTCCAGAATATCGCGGATATGCACCATGCCGATGATATGGTCTTTATCCTTGTCGCACAGCGGGAAACGGGTGTGGTTATGCTGGCGCACAAAATCCATAACCTCGTTGTAGCTGGAATTTTTATAGATACATTTCATATCCTGACGCGGAATCATAATTTCATGCGCGCAGGTTTCTGAAAAGCAGATGGCATTTTGGATAATTTCGCCCTCGGTATCATCAATAATTCCGTCTTTTTGCGACGCGTCTATAATCAGCTTAATTTCTTCTTCGGAGTGAGCGTCGCCGTTTTCGTTGCTGGACTGAATACCCATAATTTTCAAAATACCGATTGTTACATGGTCAAACACCCAAATAAACGGCGAAAAAATATGGTTAAAAGTATACAAAGCCGGAGCAATCGCCAAAGCATAGCGCTCGGTGTCCTGAATAGCCAGCGACTTTGGCACCAGCTCGCCTAAAACAACGTGAAACAGCGTGATAAGGCTGAACGCCACACCAAAGCTGAGAGAATGCAGCAAAACCGGATTATCGCTTAAAAACGTGCCGAAAATAACTTCCAGCAATTTAGAAACCGCCGGTTCGCCAATCCAGCCCAAGCCCAGAGAGGCCAGCGTAATACCCAGCTGAATGGCGCTTAAATAAGTATTCAGATGTTCGTTGATTTTGAGGCCGATTTTGGCGCGTTTGCTGCCGTTATGAGCCAATTCTTCCAATTTTGTACGGCGGATTTTTACTATAGAAAACTCAGAAACTACAAAGAACGCATTGAAAAAAACTAAAAGAAAAACTAAAAAAAGGTTAAAGACATACACAAATATGGGACTACTCATAATTTATTTTTTAACTACCTCAAATTTATTAAAGATGTTTTTTACATTAACGATAAAACAAACCGTTGTCAATAAAGATATTATAAATTTTACAATTTTCCCAGATTTGGATATGCAATTTTCACGCATCGGCAATAAAACGAAATATTTTTTCGCTCTATTGCCGATGTATTATATTATGTAAATTATTTTTCAATTTCTGCTTCTGAAATTTTCCATGTTGCTTTGGCAAATTTAATAAGCTCTTGCTCTCTATATTTGGCTAAATTATTACCCAAATCGCAATAATATCCTTTTCTTTTTCTTTTATATTTAGAATCTAATTCTTTAGAAACTTGATTGAAAATACCAGCAAGTTCTTGCCCCTGATAAAGTGAGGTCTTTAAAATATCAACACGGCTATCTATATCTAAGTTTTCCGGTAATTTTAATTTTTCTTCTATATCATTGTTTCCGGCTTGAATATTTGTTCTTAGTTCCAGTAAAACAAAATTTCCCAATCTTCTTTTAGCATAATAGTTTTTATCCGCATAATTTGTTTTGCTTTCTTTAGCCCAAATATGCTCAACAGATAAATAATCACCGGTTTCACAATCTTGTCTGGATTTAGTAATTTGCGACACATCAAATGTCTTATGATTTTCTTTTTCCAAATATTCTTCATAGCGAGCCAGAAAATATCTTAATCCGCTCCACGTTGCATAATCATATTGTTCATCTTCCTTTATAGAAAGACTGTCACCAATTTTTTTAAGAGGGCTCCAATATGTTACTATCTCCAATAGCTTATCTTTTAGCTTTTGCGCACCCATTTCTTTACTGCCATAAAAATCATGAGCTAAAGAAAACAAACTGGATTGCCCATTATCTGTGCGTGAAAGAACTCCTGGTAATACAAACATTCTGAAATTCAGCTTTTCCAAAATTTCCAATAGTTCTTGCTTGGCTGTAATATCCAAATCAGTTTTACAGGTAATAGCCAGATACAATGGAGTAATTGCAGCAGTACTTGGGTGACAAGACAAGTATTCTATATTCTTTTTTAGACGTTCACCTGCTGCATCTGTTGCGGGCAATCGGCTTAGATTAGTGCATTTTAACAGGCAAGCATAATATTTAGAGGCTGACACTAAATATTTTAAGAAATTTTTAAGTTCTTCAATTTTTTGCAAAACATTTTCCTGATTATATTCCGCAGATGTAGAAATAAACATTTTTGCCGGAAATAATTCCTCTTTTAATGTCTTGTATATGTGTTGATATTTATCTTTTACAGAACTAAAGAATGTTATAAAGCAAAAACGTAAAAAGCTATTTTCTTCCTCAACTGTATAAACTTTGGCATAGTTAAGATATTTCAGC
>CAVKTH010000099.1:0-3757 GCA_963659495.1 Bacteroidaceae bacterium
CGGCGACAACAAAGCTAATTCATCTTCTTGGATTTTAGAAAAATGGAACAATAAAGTGAGTTAATTAAAATGGCCATAAATTATCATTTACACGAAAAAGGTGACAGACCTTGGGGAAATTGGGAAGTTATTAGTCTTGGGAAAAAATATATTGTAAAGAAAATAGCTGTAAATCCCAATGCGTCCCTATCTCTACAATTGCATCATCATAGAGGAGAACATTGGATTATTACTTCAGGAAATCCTACCGTTACAGTTGGTGAAGAAACTATGGAATTATCACCAGGAAAATCTGTTGATATTCCCAAAGAAACTAAACACAGGATAGAGAATAAAACCAACACTCCCGTAGAATTTATTGAGATTCAAATGGGGGATATTCTTGATGAGAATGATATTGTTCGTTTTGTCGATCAATACGATAGAATTTCTAAACATTATCAGGGGAGATAAAATGATTATGAATTGGCACACGAACTTTTACAGATTGAAAATACACAGGTGGTTCAGACAAATGCCCCTGAAAAAGTTTTAATGTTAAAAAATGGAGTAAACAATGACAAAAACAGCGTTAATTACAGGTATCACAGGTCAAGACGGTTCATATTTGAGCGAACTGCTGCTGGAAAAAGGCTATGAAGTTCACGGGCTGATTCGCCGCAGTTCTTTACACAACACCCAGCGTATTGAGCATTTGCTGGGCAATCCGCACTTGCATTTGCACTACGGCGATTTGACCGATTCATTAAACATTGTGCGTTTGGTAAAAGAGCTTGCACCGGACGAAATCTATAATTTGGGCGCGCAGAGCCACGTTAAAATCAGCTGGGACTGTCCGGAATTTACGGCAGAAAGCGATGCGCTCGGCACTTTGCGCCTGCTGGAAGCTATCCGCATTAACGGCTTGGCTAAAAAGACTCGTTTTTATCAGGCTTCTACCTCGGAGCTGTTCGGTTTAATTCAAGAGCCGGTGCAGTCCGAGAAAACTCCGTTTTATCCGCGCTCTCCGTACGGCGTTGCCAAGCTTTACGGCTATTGGATTACCGTAAACTATCGTGAAAGTTTCGGCATTTTCGCCTGCAACGGAATTTTGTTTAACCACGAATCTCCGCGTCGCGGCGAAAACTTTGTGACCCGCAAAATCACTTTGGCGGCTACCCGCATTAAAGCCGGTCTGCAGGATTGCCTGTATTTAGGCAACTTGGATTCAAAACGCGACTGGGGTCACGCCAAAGATTATGTAGAGGGCATGTGGCGCATGCTGCAAGCCGACAAGCCGGAAGACTTTGTGCTGGCAACCGGCACCACCACTTCTATCCGCGACTTTGTAAAACTGGCGTTTAAAGAATGCGGCATAGAACTGGAATGGTCGGGCAAAGGCGTTGAGGAAAAAGCCGTAAACAAAGCGACCGGCAAAGTAGTAGTAGCGGTAAATCCGGAATTTTTCCGTCCGGCGGAAGTAGATTTGCTGTTGGGCGACAGCACGAAAGCCCGCACGGTTTTGGGCTGGAAACCGACCTATGATTTAGCGGCTTTGGCGCATGAAATGGTGCAGGAAGACGCTAAAATCGCGGCTAAAGAAAAGCTTTTAAACGACAACGGCTTTGCTGAAAACACCACCTACGCCGACTAAAAGGAGAAAATCTATGAGTAAGTATCTAATCACAGGTGTAACAGGATTTGTCGGGCGATATTTTGTGGAATATTTACAAAAATACGAGTCAACTGCACTAATTTACGGTATAGACAGAGCCTCTGCCTGTGATTTGGATATTAACCATAACGCGTTGGATTTATGCGATGCACAAGCACTCAACTTACTGTTAAAAGAGCTTCAACCTGATTATGTTTTACATTTAGCTTCAATCAGTTCTGTTGGACAAAGCTGGCAAAATCCGGCAGATTGTTTTAAAAATAATACAGATATTATGCTGAATTTGCTGGAAGCTGTGGCTAAAAACTCTCCGCACAGCCGAATATTGTCTATCGGCTCTTCCGAAGAATATGGGAATTATCCGTCAGAAAAAATGCCTTTAACAGAGGATATGCCACTTAACCCGCAAAATCCATATGCTGTAGCAAAAGTATCGCAGGAATTACTTTGCAAACTATATGCCCAAAGTATGAATATTGATGTGGTAATGACTCGTTCATTTAATCATATCGGACCGCGGCAAAGCGATAAATTTGTCGTTCCGTCATTTATCAAACAGCTTGTTGAAATAAAAAGCGGAGCCCCAAACAAAATGCTTGTCGGCAATATCAATGTTAAGCGAGATTTTTTGGACGTGAGAGATGTTGTTGACGCTTATTACAAGCTATTGCATACAGGTAAAAAAGGCGAAGTTTATAACGTATGCTCAGGCAAAGCAGTTTCATTGCAAGAAATCATAAAAATAACCTCAGATATTTTGGATATCACGCCGAATATTGAAGTTGATAAGACTCGTTTAAGACCTAATGATACAATGTTGGTTTTAGGTGATAACAATAAATTAAAAAATGAACTTGGTTGGCAAAATAAATGTGTATTGTCTGATACTATCAGAGATATAATCGTAGGATATGATAAATGAAAAAATTATTATATATAGGTCACGCCTACCATAATAAAACAAAATCAACTCAGTTTTTACAGGATTTGTTTAAAACTGTTTATACTGTTGAAACGTTTGATTTTGATCCTTATAACGATACTTATGATATTTTTAATCAGCTAAATGGTAAAACCTTTGATGTAGTCGTTATTTTTCAAATTGCTCCCAATATAGATAAACTGAAACAACTAATAAATTGCCAAAAGTTTGTTTTTTTCCCGATGTATGATGGTTCTGGTAATGCTTGTGATGAATTTTGGTACAGCTATAGAGAAGCAAAAATTATAAACTTTTCTAAAACACTACATAATAAATTGATAAGCAAAGGATTAGATAGTCACTATATTCAGTTTTTTCCTAAACCTGTCGAAAAAATAGTAAAAGGAAACACTAAATCTATATTTTTTTGGCAAAGAATAAATAATATAAACATTAATTTAATTGCTAGACTGTTTTCTAAAACCCAAATAGATAAAATACATATTCATAAAGCCATAGACCCTCAACACTCTTTTATTGAGCCTAATGGTAAAATGCCGTTTAATATTGAATATTCTGTGTGGTATGAAAATAAGTCTGATATGCTTAAAGATATTGAAAAAGCTCAAATTTATATAGCTCCGCGCATCTATGAAGGAATCGGTATGAGTTTTCTTGAAGCTATGGCTATGGGGCGTTGTGTTGTTGCTCCAAATCTTCCGACTATGAACGAATATATAGAGCAAGGACAAAATGGGATTTTATATAATATAAACAAAATAGAGCCTTTGGATAATTTTGATGCTATAAAACTTGGTGAAAATGCATTTAACTACATTAAACAAGGTTACAAAAAATGGGAAAAAGAAAAAAACAATATTTTGCAATGGTTAACTGAACCGTTAAATATAAATGAAAAACTTTTAAAAAAACTGAAATGTCGTCAGCATCAAACTGTAACATATAAACTATTTGGCTGTTTACCGATATTGAAAATTAAGTACAAGAATTCAGAAACTAAAATTTACATATTAGGTAGAGTGCCTCTTTTAACTATCAAAAACAAGGAGATATGAAAAGTGAAAAAAATAAATATTTTGTTTGATAGTACCATATTTTATATGGGAAATAATTGCCATTCTGCTAGAACTGGCATTTATTGGACAGCTTTAAATATTTTA
>CAVKTH010000100.1:0-3734 GCA_963659495.1 Bacteroidaceae bacterium
GCTGGCTATATGCTCTAGCAGTCGTGATAGCAGGGACGTGTTTTGGCGCATCACCGGCGCAGAGTGCGACCTGCTTTTTGCCGTCCGGCGAATGCAGCACCGGCAAAATCGGCGCTGGTCCATCCGGCGGCGAATCAACACCAGAATATTGTATCGGCTACAATATAACTGAAAAAGAATTTAACGAAAAATACAATAATGCCTGCTGGGATTGCAGCGATTCTTGTGTCAAGACATCCGGCGGAACATTTTATAATTGTAAAGAAGTAAAAAATGACAATTCTCTAACTTGGTATTCCTCACAAAATGTTTGCTGCACCAACGGCACAAAATATGATAAAAGCGAGGGAAAATGCTGTAAAAACGGTAATTGTCATCCTTGCCCTGCTGGGCAGAAATGGAGTGCTATCGGGGAATGTATTTGCGACGGCGATGCTCCAAAAGACAAATATGACAAATGCTGTGAATCTCCAAATGTCTTGGATGATGACCGTAATTGCGTAGCTCCATGTACTCCTAAAGATTGCAGCGATTATCCGTATACTTCAGATCCGGGAAACTCGGACAAATGTGAAATTGGTTGTAACAAAGGCACCCGCTATAAATGCAAAACCGGCTATACCTATTCTAATGGGAGCTGTATAGTACCGCCAAGCTGTCCGACAGGATATTCTACTAAATACCAGAGTGTGAATGATTGCGGCACAACAGGGGCAAAGGGTTATGATTTTGACAGTAAAGGAACTTTAAATGGCAAAATTTGCGGCCGATGCACAACAACCAACTGTGAAGGTGCGTATGGTCCGGGAGTTACTGCAGCTGATTGCAAAGAAGGCGAAGTATATAGCACAAACGGCTACTATGACGGTGAAGATATTTGCGGTTTATGCTCTAAGCCGACTGAAATCAGAGATATTTATATTTGGGCTGAAGAATATAAAGCAAATGGTTTAGGCTACTATTATCTGAAAGCTAGCGAAGCTGTTCATACTAATTTGTTGATTTCACTGAGTGTTAATGTATATCATGATGAAAGAGGCGAAGATAATGGACCTGTCAGCAGTCAAGACGGCTGTCAAATGCAAGCAGGATTAGCTTCTGGCGAAACTATCGGCGAGAAAAACAGATGTGATAAAATGATATATAATGATATAGCTGCAAATTATACCCAGTTCTATATCAATTATAAAGATACCGGCAAACCTGAGTGGGATAACAAGGTAATTGACGGATATCGTTATCATTGGAAAGAAATTCCGCAGGTTGTTAAACCGACTATTACAATTGCTTTGGAATACGACGGAGAGTCTTCTGCAAATGGAGGATATAGCGGTGGTTCAGATTCTGTGAAATTCACTAACTCATCATCAGACGGTAAAAGTTATACAGTTAAGCTAATTATCTACGGTGATGGAGATGATGGAATTAACTATCCGCTAACTGTTACACAAGGTAACTGGGTAACTTATAGCAGTTATTCATCTCAAGCAGGCGATTGCGATGTTTATGGCGATTGTAATGCAGGTTGGGATACAAGTTCGCGTGAATTTTCATCATATGCCAGCAGCATGTCTGTTGTAATCAATAGCCAGACAGTTAAAACCGGTTTGCCTGTAACAGGACTTAACGGCAAATCTTACACAACAGATAATTATATTATCAAGTTTGTTGAAGCTAGTGCTAATGCGAAAAATTATACTATTACAGTTACAGATACGAAGATTCCTCAGTCTTTGACTGGAGGTTATACGATAAATAATTTGTACAAGCGAACTGTTACTTCTACAAATTCTGCAGCAACTGTTGATGTTACCACAACCGGTACAGAAACCCATAAAAAAGTAGTGGTTCATTGTGGTGCGGGCAGAGATTGTGACCATGGTTATATAAGGACCACGGATATAACGGTTAAAAACGGCTCACAATGGACTGAAACTACAAACTTTGACGGTAGTGAAAGAAATATTGTGTCGCAGGAATTTTCATCTATGTATGTAACCTTAAACGGAAAATCGTTCGCAGCAGTCAGCACAAACAGCGCCACATGTGTTTCAACTTCTGTTAAAGACACAAACGGCGATATCTACAATGTAATTTGCAAGAGTGCTCAGGAGGCAGCTAAATGTACTATAGCTTCTTCTTGTAGCGGTCTAGGGTCTCCAACAAATTCGGTTAGATATAGTTCAACATTAACATGTACAAAACCTACTATGACAAATGTTTCAGATTCAATGACATTAAGTGGTTTATTTATACAATGCTATGTTGGTGCTCAATGTTCTAATTCTTCAAATTTAGCTGGAAAAACTCATGAGGCGCAATTTACTACAAGCGGTTTAACAATGAAGATTAACGATAAAGCAACAGAGATTATAAGTTGCTCAGGAGGTACTTCTAAAATTGAAAATGTATATTGTAGTGTCATTAACAATACAGGATGTACGGTTAATATTACAGGATTGCCGTAATATTTGATGAAAATATATAACTTCAAAAGGCGGGGTGGCTTTATCCCCGCCTTTTGAATTTTTACAGAAATATCGGCCGATATCAAAAATAATATTGACTAAATTATAAATAACTGTTATATATAACTCATAAAGTCCGCATGCTATTCGTAGCTGTGGTTCAGAGGGAGGATAAGCCTCCCTCGTTCTTTTTAGAATTACTTTTTTAACGAGATCATTGTTAAATTTATGTTATTTGATTACCGCTTATTCCTCCGTATTCTCATTGTCATTCTTCGCCGGTACTCCCTGCGGGAAGTACCATGGCGGAGAATCCATGACTTTGTTGCTTTATGCAACGCTTATTATTGATACTATGTTTTTTTTAATATTGGATTGATTTTTATATGAAAATATAATAATATTTTACATTATGAAAACAATGTATGTATATCTTATAGCTAGTAAAAGAAATGGAACATTATATTCCGGTGTGACAAATAATTTAATTCGCCGAGCCTATGAGCACAGAAATGAATTGATTGAGGGATTTTCTAAACGGTATCATATACATATGTTAGTTTATTATGAAATTTATGAGGACGCTCTAACAGCTATTAAACGTGAAAAGAAAATTAAGCATGCTAGCCGTGCTTATAAATTATCACTTATAAGAGATATGAATCCTGATTGGATAGATTTATACGAAAAAATTTGCAAATAGTAAGCGGCGTTGCCGTTGGCAACAAGGTTATGGATTCTCCGGCAATGCCTCAGCCTATAAGGCGGCATGAGGCGCCGAAGAATGACAAGGTTGTGTTTTTAGCTTGTTTTCTCCGCCCTTTGATATTTTTCATAAATAGAGTTTAGAAATTTTTTTCTTTACAAGCTTTTTGTTTACAGATAATATAAATTTGAAAGCGTAATAGTGCTTTTAGGGCGTCAGAAACCCTTTCATAGACAGTCGCCTAAGTAAGGCGTCTAATAAATATGCTGATTTCTGCATTGTGCGGATGTCGGCTAAATAAGGTTTCGGCCAAATAAGCCGAGCCGTCTTTGTCTATGTACGGTTTCTGAACATCCGCCCGCCATTTTGGTGGGTTTTGTTTTTTGTAACAAATTGGAGTTAGAAATATGTATAAGAATTTTGAATATGTTAAAAATAAGCTTGCAGGAAATACTAAGTCCACGTTTCCGGCACCAGTCATACTAGGCCGTGACGCACAGTCTGTGCCTAGAATCTTCTGGCAGCGAGTCTCTAACCTAGTAAATAAATTAGCATTATTA
>CAVKTH010000101.1:0-3306 GCA_963659495.1 Bacteroidaceae bacterium
TCGTGTATTTCCTTTTCTATTTGTTGTTTTTTTATGAAATACACGATTCTTTTTTTATTCTCAATCGTTCGTTTTCTGTTTTTAGTTTTCATTATAGCACAGAGAGTCAAAAAGTTATTGACTCTCTTTGTTTTTATGCTATTATCCGCCTAACTAAGACCAGATGTGTAAACATTTGGCCGTTAGTTTTGTGTAAATTTATAACTTTTAAGGAAAATGTGATGCCTACAATTAATCAGTTAATTCGTAAATCACGAACACCAAAAGTGAAGAGAAACAAAGTTCCAGCTTTGAAATCTTGCCCACAAAAACGCGGTGTTTGTACAAGGGTTTATACTACAACCCCTAAAAAACCAAACTCAGCTTTGCGTAAAGTGGCTCGTATTCGTCTTACTAATGGCTTTGAAGTAATCAGCTATATCCCTGGTGAAGGTCACAATCTTCAAGAACACTCAGTGGTGCTGATTAGAGGAGGCCGTGTAAAAGACTTGCCAGGTGTTCGTTATCATATCATTCGTGGTACCTTGGATACTCAGGGTGTTTCTAAACGTCGTCAACGCCGTTCTCTGTACGGTGCTAAGAGACCTAAATAGGAGATATAATAATGTCACGTCGTCATAGTGCTGAAAAAAGAATCGTACTGCCTGATGCTAAATATGGTAACAAGGTAGTAGCAAAATTTATTAACAACATCATGGAAGATGGTAAAAAAGCCGTTGCAGAAAAAATCGTTTATTCGGCTTTTGATATCATGGCTGCCAAAACCAAGCAAGACGCTTTGGAAGTTTTCACAACCGCTTTGGAAAATGTTAAGCCGGTTGTAGAAGTTCGTTCCCGTCGTGTTGGCGGCGCAACCTATCAAGTTCCTTGCGAAGTTCGTGCAGACCGTCGTCAGGCTTTGGCTATCCGCTGGATTATTGCCGCTGCCGCTAAACGCTCTGAAACAACAATGACAGATAGAGTTGCCAATGAGTTGTTAGATGCATTTGCCAATAAGGGTGCTGCTATTAAAAAGCGTGAAGATACCCATAGAATGGCAGAAGCCAACAAAGCGTTCGCACATTACAAGTTCTAATATAAGGAAATTGCAATGGCTAGAACACACAAATTGGAATTATACAGAAACATTGGTATCATGGCTCATATTGATGCCGGTAAAACAACAACAACCGAACGTATTTTGTTCTATACAGGCGTAAACCACAAAATCGGCGAAACCCACGATGGCGCTGCCACCATGGACTGGATGGAACAGGAACAGGAACGCGGTATTACCATTACATCTGCAGCTACAACCTGCTATTGGAAAGGTCACCGTATTAACATTATTGATACTCCGGGACACGTTGACTTCACTGTAGAAGTTGAACGTTCTCTGCGTGTATTGGACGGTGCTGTTACTGTATTTGATTCGGTTGCCGGCGTAGAGCCTCAATCTGAAACAGTTTGGAGACAAGCTGACAAATACAACGTACCAAGAATTTGTTTCTGCAACAAAATGGACCGTATCGGCGCCAACTTCTATCGCTGCTTGGATATGATTGTTGACCGTCTGGGCGCCCGCCCGATGGCTATTCAGCTGCCAATCGGCGCAGAAGCCGACTTCAAAGGTATTGTAGATTTGGTTAGAATGAAAGCCATTATCTATACCGGCGACACAGCAGATGCTCCAATTGAAGAAAAAGAAATTCCGGCTGATTTGCAAGAAAAAGCTGCTGAATATCGTAACCAATTGGTAGAAATGGCTGTAGAACAAGACGAAGCCGCTATGGAAGACTATTTGGAAGGTAAAGAAATTTCAGAAGAAACCTTGAAAAGATGTATCCGCAAAGGTACATTGAGCCAAGATTTCGTACCTGTTCTTTGCGGTACAGCTTTCAAAAACAAAGGTGTTCAGCCTTTGCTGGATGCTGTAGTTGATTACTTGCCGTCTCCAATGGATATTCCGGCTATCCGCGGTGTTAAACCTGGTACGGATATTGAAGAAGACAGACATCCGAGCGATTCTGAACCTTTGTCTGCTTTGGCATTCAAAATCATGAACGATCCGTTTGTTGGGTCTTTGACCTTTACTCGTATTTATTCTGGAACAATGACCGCCGGTTCTTATGTTTACAACTCAGTAAAAGATAAGAAAGAAAGAATCGGCCGTATGCTGCTGATGCACGCCAACAAGCGTGATGATATCAAAGAAGCTCATGCCGGCGATATTATCGCTTTGGCTGGCTTGAAAGATACCACCACCGGCGATACTTTGTGCGATGCAGATAAACCGATTGTTTTGGAAAACATGGTATTCCCTGAACCGGTTATTCAATTAGCCGTTGAGCCGAAAACCAAAGCCGATGTAGAAAAAATGGGCTTGGCTCTGTCTCGTTTGGCTATGGAAGACCCGTCTTTCCGCGTAACATCTGATCCGGACAGCGGTCAAACCATTATTGCCGGTATGGGCGAATTGCACTTGGATATTATCGTAGACCGTCTGAGAAGAGAATTCAAAGTTGACGCTAATGTCGGCGATCCTCAAGTAGCTTACCGCGAAACCATTACCAAACCTTGTGATATTGAATATACTCACAAAAAGCAATCAGGCGGTGCCGGTCAGTTCGCTAAGGTTAAAATCAAATTTGAGCCGACTGAAGATCATACCGGCTTTGAATTTGTTAACACCGTTGTCGGCGGTAACGTTCCTAAGGAATATATCCCGGGTGTTGAAAAAGGTTTGCGTACAGCTATGGATGCCGGTGTATTGGCAGGCTACCCTGTAACCGGTGTTAAATGCACGCTGTATGATGGTGCATACCATGAAGTAGACTCTAACGTTATGTGCTTTGAAATTGCCGCTCGTGCAGCCTTCCGCGAAGGTATGAAACAGGCTTCTCCAAAGCTGTTGGAACCTATTATGAAAGTTGAAGTTGTAACCCCAGAAGAATATATGGGCGATATCATCGGCGATTTGAACTCTCGCCGCGGTTTGGTAAACGGTATGGATCAGCGTGGTAATGCCCGCGTTGTAGATGCCTTTGTTCCGCTCGCTAATATGTTCGGTTACGTTAACACTCTTCGCTCACTTTCTCAAGGTCGCGCTCAGTTCACAATGATTTTTGATCATTATGCTGAAGTTCCGAGAGAAGTAGCAGAAACTATCAAAGCGAAAAACGCTTAGATAACTTAATGTTAAAGACTCCGAGGGGAGGTATGCCAACCTCCCTTTCGGAAAAATGAAAATCTGTATTTTATGGAGAAATTATAATGGCAAAAGAAAAATTTGAACGCAGCAAACCGCACTGCAACATTGGTACAATC
>CAVKTH010000102.1:0-3296 GCA_963659495.1 Bacteroidaceae bacterium
CAGTATGATAGAAATGCTCGGCGTGCTGGCTATTATCGGAGTACTCTCAGTCGGTGGAATTGCCGGATATTCCAAAGCGATGCGGATGCATCGTTCCAATATTCAAAAAGAGCTGTTGGTGCAGGTATTTGCCCATGCGATAAACATGCGGTCTGAGCTTTTTTATCTGCAAAAAGAAGCCTCAAAAAATGTGACATATCTATTTAATGATTTAGGGCTTGTTCCAGACGGTATAACCTACAAAAGCAATATGCTGTTTGATAAGGATAGCAATTATCTGACAGCTAATTACGGAATTGTCAGCTGGTCTACTAAAGATGGCGGCACTTACAGCCGTGTGGAATATATTATAGTCGTAGATTTGCAGCACAATCAAAATATGCTGTCGCCTGGAGCTGAAGACTTCTGCCAAAATGCCATTCAAGTGGCTCAGCAAAATGCAAATGATATTGAAAAAATAACATTATATCAGTCTGATAATTCCACTACAAGGGGAAATGGTTTTAGCCAAGATAAACTAAGAATTCTAACACTATTAGAAACTAAAGATTTTTGTGATAGCTGCAAATCCAGCGGATATTGTCAATTATTTATTTACATAAATCCCTGAGAAATAGCGCTTTGTACAAAATTATTGCGGATTGTTTTTTGAATTTTCGCTGCAAAAAACAAGAAAAAAGGAAGCCTGTTAAGACTTCCCTTTTTTCTAAAGCAGATTAAGCTTAGTTAGCTTTTTTCAAAGCTTCGCCTAAAGCATCACCCAAAGAAGAACCGGAAGAGGTGTTAGAATATTCTTCCAAAACTTTCTTTTCTTCTTCTACTTCCAAGGCTTTGATAGACAAACCGAATTTGCCGTTTTTCTTATCCAAAGATGTAACTTTGGCTTCTACTTCATCGCCCTCTTTGAAGTTATCAGGGTTTTGAGAGGCTTTGTCTTTAGACAAGTCGGCTTTTTTAATCAAAGTAGACAAACCGTTTACTTCAACAATAATGCCTTTGTCTTCGGTTGCTTTTACAACAGCCTTAACAACATCGCCTTTTTTCAAACCAGACAAAGCTTCGTTAACAGTATCTTCAGACAGCTGTTTGATACCCAAGCTGATGCGTTCTTTTTCTACATCAACGTCAATGATTTTAGCTTCAATTTCTTGACCTTTAGAATAGTCTTTAACAGCTTCTTCGCCGGATTTATCCCAAGAAATGTCAGACAAGTGAATCATACCGTCAATTTCGTCTGTCAAACCAACAAACAAACCGAATTCGGTAATGTTTTTGATTTTGCCGGTAATAACAGATCCAACTGGATGCTCTTCAATGTAGGCAGCCCAAGGGTTAGCCATGCATTGTTTGATACCCAGGCTGATACGTCTCTTTTCCGGATCAACTTCCAAGATTTTAACTTGAACTTCTTCAGAAGTAGAAACGATTTTGCCCGGATGTACGTTTTTGCGAGTCCAGCTCATTTCAGAAACGTGTACCAAACCCTCAATACCGTCTTCTAATTCAACAAATGCACCGTAATCGGTGATGTTTGTAACTTTACCGGTGTAAACTTCGCCAACTTTATATTTGTCGGCAACGGCCTGCCATGGGTCGTTTTCAAGCTGTTTCATACCCAAGCTGATGCGTTGGTTGTCTTCATTGAAACGGATAACTTGAACTTTTACATTTTGACCGACAGTCAAAACTTCGGCAGGGTGGTTGATGCGTTTCCAAGAAATATCGGTAACGTGCAGCAAACCGTCTACGCCGCCCAAGTCAATGAATGCACCGTAATCTGTGATGTTTTTAACAACACCGTCCAAAATAGCACCCTCTTTAATACCGTCAATCAATTCAGCGCGGGCTTCAGCTCTGGTTTCTTCCAAAACAACGCGGCGAGAAACAACGATGTTGCCTCTAACTTTGTCCATTTTCAAAATCTGGAACGGCTGAGAAATACCCATCAAAGGAGTAATGTCGCGGATTGGACGGATATCAATTTGAGAGCCAGGCAAGAAAGCAATAGCACCGTTCAAATCAACAGTAAAGCCGCCTTTAACACGGCCGAAAATAATACCGTTTACGCGTTCGCCGGCGTTCATGCTCTTTTCCAAATCAGCCCAAACTTCTTCGCGGCGGGCTTTTTCTCTAGAAAGAACAATGTTGCCGTCTCTGTCTTCATAACGGTCAACCAAAACTTCTACTACATCGCCGGCTTTCAATTCCGGATTGGTGCCGAATTCGCGCAAAGGAATGTTGCCTTCAGATTTCAAACCAACATCAACAGTAACGAAATCCGGAGAAACTTTAATAATGGTACCTTTTACAACAGTACCCAAAATGCCGTTATCGCCGAATTGCTCGTTCAGCAAATCAGCAAAATTTTCTGTCATTTCAGGCATTTTAATATCAGTATTTGTCATATAAATTTATATTTCAAAAAATGCCGGCCCCACAATGGGCGGACTTGTACGCGGTTAAATTTTTACAGTTTTTTAGTCGTACCCCTAAATTAACTGTTATTTTTATAGCTGAAAATTATTATTTTTCAAGCATTTTTTTAAATTTTGGCAGGATTTTCAATTTCCGTTTGCCAGCATAAGCTTTATATCGCAGATTTGAGTTGCACACAGCGCGCATTTTTGCGATATTTCAGCTAAATTATAAGGCACACATCCCATTCTTTCGGCATATTTTTCCGGTGCTGAATGACCGCAAACCGCCAAAATTCCGCCGTCTCTCCCCATAGTATCTTCATTAAGCGCCACCACCCAAGCATCATCATAATATCTCAGCATTTCAAACATGTTTTTGCATTGAGCTGACGAATCTGAATTCGGCAGAGTTTTAACAAGAATAGTCAGGCGCGAGCCGAATCCCCATGACGGGATAGCATGTGAATACAGCGACAGCGTATTCCCAAAAATATCGCGGTTATTATCATCCAGCATACCTTGCGGAACCATTTGCAAATTTTTGAAATATTCAGTTAAATCAACATCATCTTCCAGAGTATAGCTTTTACTGTTTGCAAAAGTTATTTTTAAATTAGCAGTCAGCATAACCAAATCATCCAGCCATTTGTTAAGCTTAAATTTTTGCATGGCTTTAGAATATCCGGCGATGCCACCGACAGATAATACGCCGATAATCGCCAGCACGCCGAGCATTTCAATCATAGACCGGCCAAGCGAGTTTGTGCCTCTGCCGCCAGTCATTCTAGGTCTTGTACCTAGGATCTTGTCGCACCAAGGGCGTGGCAATCCAAAACCCTCGCCCCGTGAGGGAGAGGGTGACGCCTTGGCGTCGGGTGA
>CAVKTH010000103.1:0-2424 GCA_963659495.1 Bacteroidaceae bacterium
TCTTAGTATTGGAAATATAGATACATATCGTGATTTTGTTGATGTTGATTTTGCGGCCAAAGTTTTTTGTAAAGCGGCACTAACTTCAGATATGGCAGAAAATATTTTAAATATATGTACTGGTTCAGGAACAAAAGGAAGAGATATTTTAAATATATTAACTGAACTAACTGGATATTCTCCAACTTTGCAAGTTACCCCTGCTTTTTTACGTAAAAACGAAATTATGAGATTGGTAGGAGATCCTACAAAATGCAATTCTTTTATTGGTTCGGACGTAAAATCAAAATCAGTTAAAGAAATTTTGACAGATTTGTTGATTAAATAGTTGAATGATACGCTGTATTTTTACCTAAGTTATATATATTAATTTAAATTTTACATAGCAAGCCACGGCTAAAGTCCAAAACTGTGGACAAGTTGTGCAAACCTATTCCGCAGCCGGAAGTTTTGACTATTATACTTTCAAAAATAATCTGCATATGATTAGAAGCATCACGCATAAAATCATGTGGCTGAAAATTGCTAAAATTTTCTGCCCGCTGCCGGCTAAACGAAAGAAGATAAACGAAGAAATCGCTAATCTAAAAGATGAACGCAAATCATATAAACACTTCTAAAAACGGGAAAAATACTATGACTAAAATAAACTTACTGTCTTCCGGAAACTATGACTATCTCAAAAGCAATCTGCTGGCGCAATGCCCTGATTTTAATGAGGTAAAAATAGAAACCAAAACTTTTCCCGACGGCGAGCGCTATTGGAAAATCGGCGAAAGCGAAAAGCTGCACGGCAAACCGGCGGTTTATATCTGCGGCACGATTGACGATAACGCCATTTTTGAGGCTTACAACATGGCCTGCACTTTGGTGCGCGAGCAATGCTCGTCGCTGCACTTGGTTCTGCCGTATTTCGGCTATTCCACCATGGAACGCGCCGTTAAAAGCGGCGAAGTCGTAACCGCCAAAAACATCGCCCGCATGTTCAGCTCGCTTCCGCTTTCAGCGATGGGCAACTATATTTATTTGATGGATTTGCACTCCTTAGGCACTCAATATTATTTTGAAGAGAATCTGCACCCTATCCATTTGACCTCTGAGCCGGTTATAGACAGCATTATTGCCGATATCCGCAAGCAGAGCAGCTGTCTGGTTTTGGCTTCGGCCGATATGGGGCGCGCCAAGTGGATAGAAAAAATGAGCAACCGCCTGAACCTGCCCGGAGCCTATATCATGAAAAAACGCATTTCCGGCTCCGAGACCGAAGTTGAAGCCCTAAACGCCGATGTAAAAGGCTGCGACGTGGTTATTTTTGACGATATGATACGTTCCGGCAGCTCCATTATCAACGCGGCTAAGGCATATAAATCTATCGGCGCTAACGATATTTATGTTATCTGCGTACACGGCGTTTTCACTCCGGGAGCGGTGCAAAATCTGCAAAGCAGCGGCGTTATAAAGCAAGTATACTGCACTAATACGCACCCTAACGCCTTGGCTAATGCCGGAGATTTTCTGAAAGTTTATGACATTTCAAAAATTTTGCTGCAGAATCTGAAAATTTAAGAATTTAGGGCGGTGAACTGCCGCAGCTAAACATTATAATATTTAGCAATCAACCTGATAATCCATAAATATGGATTATATCATCATAGTATAACCCTAGTTTGGTGTGGTAAAATACACATTCGGATGAGGAGTGTATAACTGATGACGAATGCTGAATTTATCGCCGTTTTAGGCAGCAAAATTGCCCGCCTGCGCAAAATGCGGGGACTCAATCAATTTGAGTTTGCTGATGTTTGCGGGAAAATGGTAAATACTGTTTCAAAAATAGAACGCGGTATCGGCGACCCTCGCCTTTCTACTCTGCTGGACATCGCCAAAGCCTTGGATATTCCGCTGACCGAGCTGCTGGACAGCACAAGATTTGCCAATACTCAGCCCGCAGGCGCCGGCTCCGACCTTGACGCGCAGATTATTGAGCTGCTGGAACGCTGCGACGATGATGCAAAATCCGCAGTTTTAACCCTGCTGAAAGTTTTAACCCGATAAAAACAAAAAATAAAGAAACGCCCGAGTTAGGAGCAAGGGCGCTTCGGAGAAAAACTGCTTTATCTGAGAGTAAAAGCAGTTATTAGCAATATGCGGACGGCCGTCGGATATCGCTCAGACCGTCACGCTTTGCCAAACTCAGTAATATTTCCAAGCAATAGAACATTTGTTGCCATCTTTACATGAGCAAGCTGATGCAGCTTTGGTAACAGACATCGGAACTGGGTTAGCAGTACCGCCCGGGGTAGCAATTTTCTCTGAACCGGCATTACCAATCCAAATACCATGCAGACCGCCTTTATTGGTCAAATCACCGCCATCAGCCTGAAGAGCGATCAAGCCTGAAGAATAACCGGAACCCCAGTCATT
>CAVKTH010000104.1:0-2316 GCA_963659495.1 Bacteroidaceae bacterium
ATAATGGTAAAACAGATGACCTTTATACCTTTTTGTATCACTTTATGCTTTTTAAATTTTTATTGCTGGGGCGGATATAAACTTATTTTCAAATACCTATTTAAAACAAAAATCTGCATAGATAATGAATTGGCGGCTTTGAAATATATCTTACTACCTATTTTATTGATAGAAACCGGTGTTTTTATTTGCTACCCGGATGAAACTTTTCAAGCTTTATCTCTATATACTGAAGACAGCAAATAACATAGCTCTAAGAGAAATAAATGACAGAAAAGAAAATTAAATGGTTAAGAATATTTTTCTATAGCTTGTGGTGTTTAGCCGCTGTCAGCGCCGCAGCAGTTCTTTTAAACATCGCTATAGGAACTGACGCAGCAGAAAACTGCACTATCAAAGTTTGGAAATACGGAGATATTTTCAACTATCCGACAGGTTTGCCCTGCACCGCAGAATTTTATATGGCATTGTATGTATTTTATATAATATTATATATATTTTTTGATTACATACGTTGTAAAATTCTAAATAAAAATATTTCTATCCTATGGCGATTGGCAGAAATCGGAGCATGCTTTTTAGCTTATTGGTTATGCCTTGCGTACAAATGGTCTGATTTTACGGTTTTATTAGCCTCATTCATAAGCAGCTTGCAGCTTTTCTGCCCGCTTTTTGCTCTGGCTATATTAGTTAGTTTTGTAAAAAAAGGCTCTGCTTGGAGGTTGAACAATTCCTCATCCGATCCAAATAATCAGAGTATCAACAACCATACATCTGATAATTTGTCTGGCGGTGTCCTTTCCGCTCGTCAAACAAAACCTTTAAATAAGGTACCACCTGAGTAAAATAAAGTCAATGCGTTAAAAGAAGTTGATTGACAAATCGGCCATTATCAGGATAATATGTATTTATTAAGTTATACAAGTAAAGGATATATACAAAATAGCTGCCAAATGAGAAATGCCATGAACTTATTAAAAAATATATTAACCGATTCTATTAGCTTGTTTATATGGATTGCCGCGTTTGTTGGTATTGCATTTTTGATTGCAATGGCTTTTTACTATTGGAATTATTACAGTAACCTTGAGCAAAATAACAAAATCATTCAAGAATGCATGGCTCAAGGATACAGCGAACAAGCTTGCAAAGACAGAGTGTATTAAACTGTAAAAAAGGAAGAACAAAGTGTTTAATGCAAAAAATATCTTTAATCCTATAACATGGAAATCTGCCGGTTATGCTGTATGGTTTGCGCTTATCACTTGGCTGATGTCTAAAGTTCAGGAAGTCGGTTTATATGATAATAGCCAAGGCTCAAGATGCGATTACGAATCATGGGCTGACGGACAAATTTATCAATGGCTTTGGGAGGGGCAGCCTTGTGCTTATACCGCCGAATTTTTGATTGGTTATATTTACTTTTTGGCATTATACTTACTGTTTGATTATGTCCGTAGGAAAATAACCGGCGTTAATCCGGCTATTCGCTGGCGGATTGCGGAAGTTTGTGTGTGGTTTGTGCTATATTTGGGTTATTTGTTAGTTTTAACGGCAGCAGAACTCGGAACTATTAACTTAGTCTTGTTTGGCAATTCATTTATCGGAACGTTGTTATTTTTCGCACCGCTTTTGGTAGCTGCCGTTTGTACTAATTATCTAAAGTTACACGCTGAACTATGGATATTGGGACTGATAATTGCCTTTTGCACTTTGTTGTATATAATATGATACTTTGATTTTTGGAGTCTGAATATGTTAAAAAGAATTGGTAAATATATTGGTTACATATTGCTTTTATTATTTTCTCTGATAGTTATCGGCATAGCCGGAGGACTTGGTTTTGGGTATTATGTAGAATACGGCAATAAGTGCAACGACCAATTTATTTCCGGCTGCATGGCTGCCGGTTTGAGCGAACAATCTTGTAAAAACAGGCTGTTTTAGCAAGAAGGAGCGGCCGAATGAAATGCAAACGGAAAATATCGGATAAAATAGCCGACCGTGTTGTCGGCATTATTTTGAAACTTATCGGTATTCTTGTTCTGTTGATTGCTGCCGGATTGTTTATTTATCCGCACTATCAAGAACATCAATACCTAAAAGAATGTAAAGACAACGGGAAATCTGCAGAATTTTGCCAACAAACTTGGCTGGAACTGCTAAAACAGGATTGATTAAAAAAGCTTTTACCGGCTAAATTGCAAATATTTTAGCGCTTGACTTTAGTTAAGCTCATGTTATAGTATTGGTATGTAAACAACCTAATTTTAGAGGAAAGAAAGATGAAAAATAAGCTAAGCAAAGGTCTCTCTC
>CAVKTH010000105.1:0-2228 GCA_963659495.1 Bacteroidaceae bacterium
CACCGCCCTTGGTGCGACAAGATCCTAGGTACAAGACCTAGGATGACTGGTGGCAGAGGCGCAGGTTTTGTTAGATTGCTTCGTCGTTACACTCCTCGCAATGACGTGTTTAATAATACCCCTCACTCGGCGCTGTCGCACCACTCTCTCCCGCAGGGGGCGAGAGAATGTGGCCGAAGCATGATAGAAATGCTGGGAGTTTTAGCGATAATAGCAGTATTGTCTGTCGGTGGAATCGCAGGGTATTCTAAGGCTATGGAGATGTTTAAGATTAACAAGGCGGTTGGAGAATATTCTATGTTGGCTGCCGGATTGCTGGAACACGTTGACTACTTTAATAATCTAAATACTGCTGGTACGCAATATCCATTGGTAGAAACAGTAAAAGCGCTGAATCTAGTGCCGGAGACTTGGGGTGTTGAATCTGTGCAGGATATGAGGGATTCTTGGGGAAACAGACTAGGAATTTTTACTCGTTCCGGACATTTTCAGCTTGAAATAAATTTAGGAAAAGGCAACAGCAAGTCTTCGGTAAAGTTTTGTGAGGCGATGATGCGCGATTTTGCCCAGCCTTTGAGCAATACGCTGTATCAGGCATATTTCTTTCGCTGGAATCATCCGGGGACGTCGTATTACGGCGATAAATACTGCTATGAAAGCGACGGCGAATGCCTGCGGAATTTGAAACTTACGGATATTAACCAAATCTGCAAATCTTGCGTGGATGATGAAAGTTTGCGTTATTGCTCCTTGATTTTGAATTTTTAGATATAAAAAAAGATTACTGCATTTTTTTTACAGTAATCTTAAAAATCAATGATGAATTTTTGTTAACAGCGGTCTGCATTATTGTATTGCACGGCCTTTGCTGAAAGGGCGATAATACCCGAGATACCGGCAGCCGCTATGCTCCATGCCGAAACATTCAAGTGATCTGTAAATCCGGCAATCCAGAATGAAACAATACCAACTGCAGCAATGCTGACGCTAACCCACCAAATTTTTTCAGATTTTCTCATAAATACTTACGGGTTTGTTTATAGAGAGGATGTCCTGTAACATATCCCGCGCTCTCTTTGATGTTAAAAATTAAATAGTTAAACAATGGAAATTGCGGGTATAAAAACATCTTTGACGATAAAACCGTAAATAAAGATAAATCACACACACTAATAACCATAATACTTGAAAAACACATATATTATGGCACCAAAATAGATAAAAATCAAGATAAAGTTTGTTTTTATCTCAAGAAAATGTAAGAAGCGCAGCAGCTTTGACGGCGTAAATTATTTTTTATAAGCAGCAGGCAAAGTAATTTAAAAAATGTTGGTTTTAGTGTAGCTTTTTGTAAAAACTATATTTAAGGAAGAAATTTATCTAACTCAAATCTAAAAAAGTCATCTGAAGTCTCTTTATATTTTACAAATTTTTCATTATAAACTAAATTTCCGTATTCATTGATGGATAAATTATCCAATTGTTCATCTTTATGTAATTTCTTTATAATATTTAAGCTTAATCCCAATTTGCATAAAGATAAGATTAAAGGATTATTTGTACCATATATCAAGTCGTTATAAAGTTGTTGAGAAATTAGCTGATAGTCTAACATTAACTGAAAAAATTTATTCAATTTAAAGCTAACAAAATCCTCTTCTAACTTTATTTTTATTATAGATAAATTTACAATATAAGAATAATTTTTATCACTAAGATTTATATAAAAATTATTATATCCAAATGTGTTTCCATTATGATCGCATTCGCCAAAAGATGTTCCTACATATAAAAAAGGCATTGAACTAATTCTTTTTATTTTATACAAATATTGTGAAGTTAAATAAATTTTTTCTTTTAGTGAAAGAGGTCTAAGTTTTACTATTAATTTATAATAATAATTTCTACTTTTATCATCAGTCAAACGTCTAAAATCACTATCTTTGATTGAAGTGTTAAATTGTTTTATAAAAATATCATTTAATAAATCAAATACATGTTTGCTATCAGATAACGTGCCATATCTTTCTTTATAGTTGTTAATTCTTGACAAAATATCAAAACATAAAGTGTAAGACAAATTATATATAGTATTCATGCCAAGTTTTAACATGTTTTGTTTTAGCAACAAAACATTATCATCTGTTTCGCAAAACACGAAATTTTCATTATTAATTAACTCTTCAATTTTATTTTTTTCTTCAGGGCTTTTGTTTCCTATATTATAG
>CAVKTH010000106.1:0-2110 GCA_963659495.1 Bacteroidaceae bacterium
GATAGAGGCCGGACGGGCAGCAAAATGCCGCAGTAAATCCGAATTAGAAGATGAACTTGGTTCGTCTGCCGCTGTGTTGAGCTATACTCTCACCACGCTTATAGGAGGGGCAGGGCTTGTGTACATTTTCTTTTATATGTAGAATAATAAAAAACTGCGGAAGTGTTAAAGCTTCTGCAGTTTTTTTGTATGACAAGGTTTTGAGCTGTTTTAGTCTAAATTGCCCAGCAGGCGGTTTTTAACCGTGTCGCCGGTTTTGATGTTGTTAGCTTTAACCTGACCGGCGTTCAGCTCCAGCACGGCGCGCGGGCGTTTTGTCGGATAAATACCCTCTGTAGAATACGGCTCAGCGTTTTCATGCATATCAAAAATCACGCCGTTTTCATCAATAAACAGCATATCCAGCGGAATAATGGTGTCTTTCATCCACATAGCAACCTGCATATCCTGCGGAACAATCGTCACATCCAAAATCATTCCGGCATCTTCTGCCATAGAGCTGCGCCCCATTAAGCCGTGATACAGAGTTTCTTTGGTATCTGCCACTTCAACATTATATTCATATTGGTTTTCGCCGGATTGAATAATCAGCTTTTCGGCGGCGCCGTCATCTTTTTTTGAGCAGGCCGAAGCCAGAACCAAAGCCGATAAAGCCATAACTTTTAATAACTTATACATAATCGCTCCTTAGTCAGCATTTAACATTACCATACAGTATAAAGAAATTTTTCATTAAATTCAATCATAAAATTTTGTTACAAAGTAAATTTTTAAGCTTGCCTAAAAAGCCGATTTTTATTAAAATGCAGTAAATTAACAATGGTGGAGATGTGCTATGAAAGCTCTTGGTTTATTGCTGCTCTCCGGCTTGATGCTGTCGGGGTGTGCTGATTTGTTAAGCGAGCGTCCTTGCTCTTTTGCTCAAACCAAAATCAGTCCGACGGTGTATGTGAAAAAAACACCGAAAGTCGTTAAACCGGCTGCAGTTATATATTTTGCCGACGGCAGCGCCAAGCTGACCGCTGAAGAAAAGCAGACCTTGGCGCAAGTGGCGCAGAAAGCTAAAAAGCTGAATGCAGACATAAAAATTGCCGGACACGCTTCATCCCGCACCCGGCCGGCGACTTTGGTTGAGCATACAATGATAAACTTGGGAATTTCCAGCCGCCGCGCCGAAGCAGTTTTAAAATCCTTGGCTCAGTCCGGCGTGCCTTTGCACAAAATGCGCTATGAAGCTTTGGCCGACAGCCAGCCTGCCGAACCGGAAATAAACGCCAAGGCTGCAGCGCTGAACCGCCGTGTTGAAGTGTTTTATATCTATAGAAAATAAAGGTTTCAGATGGATAATCAGCAAATCTCTTTAGGCGGTAATATCTGGAAATCGGCAGCTGTGGACGAAAGTTTGGCTGAAAGAATGTCTTTGGCCTATAATCTGCCTCCGGCGCTGGCGCATTTGCTGTGCGTGCGGAACATTGCTTTTAACGAGGTCAATAACTTTATTAACCCCAAGCTGCAGAATCTGATGCCGGATCCTTATGTGCTTAAAGATATGCAGAAAGCGGCCGAGCGGGTGGCTAAGGCTGTGGAAAACGGCGAAAAAATCGCCATTATCGGCGATTATGACGTTGACGGTGCTACTTCTACTTCTGAACTGGTGCGTTTTTTTAAGGCAGTCGGTATAAATCCGCAGGTTCATATTCCCAGCCGCGAAGAGGGCTACGGACCGAGCGATTTGGCTTTCAGCGAGTTTGAAGCGGCGGGGGCTAAGCTGGTTATTACCATAGACTGCGGCACCACCGCTTTTGATGTGCTGAATCGGGCGGCGGCTAAGGGCTTTGAAATTATCGTGATAGACCACCACGAGGCCGAAGCTAAGCTGCCGGATATTTATGCCGTTGTTAACCCCAAGCGCTTGGATGAAGATAATCAATATCCGTATTTAGCCTATATGTCGGCAGTCGGCGTGGGGTTTATGTTTTTAGTGGCGCTGAACCGGAAGCTGCGCAATGACGGATTTTATGACAATCATCCGGCGCCGGAGCTGAAAAATCTGCTGGATTTGGTGGCTTTGGGAACGGTGTGCGATGTGGTTCCGCTGCTGGGATTGAAC
>CAVKTH010000107.1:0-2039 GCA_963659495.1 Bacteroidaceae bacterium
CATCGCTATAAGCTTTACTGAACCCCGCGTCTAACGCGGGGTTTTCGGAATACAAAAAACACACTCTGCCGCATTGGGGTACGGCAGAGTGCGGATATAATTAGGATTTGTTTTATTTTGTTTATTTATTTTATGTCTTTCATCACCTCCTTATAAGATTTATAGTTCTGCATGAATAAAACGCCAAGTCCTTAATCATTTAATTATTTCCACTTCGTCATATTCAAGAGTCAACGGTATTGTTGAGCCAAAACCTAATGCTTCATAAGTATCGCAGGTATCTACCATATCATCATAGCCGCTGTCTGTTATTCCTGCAGGTATTGTAATATTTTTAGGTATATATTTATTTCCGTCTCCGATTTCATACCAGCAGCTGTTTAAGCCAGAATACTTGTCGTTAGAACCGGATTTCAAACTATCATAGTTATATATAGGTTCATCATCAAAAACTTTATGGCAAACGCTTACACCGCTGATACCTAATCTGATATTCAGCGGCTGATTTTTCTCAAACCAAGTTTTAATATCATATCCCGATACATTGTCTTTATATACTGTACGCTGTGCGATTACAGGATATTTATATCCGTCCTGAATATCAAAACAGCCGTCGCTGGCGTGGTTCCAATAATATATATCAGTAACTTTTGAACTTGAAGATGTGCATACATAATAGTAGTTTATGCCGCTGCCTGTATCATAGCAATATCCGCTGTAGGTATTGCTGTTATTAAGGCAAGTTTCTCTTGGAGCCATAAGACCATAATACCAATTACCGTCAAAGGCATCAGCTCCATTTACAGCACTGATATACCCACTTTGCATAACATCTTCAGACTTACCGCTTTTAGGATAAACATCAGCAATATGCGCACGTTCTTGAAACCCCAGATTGCAGAAAAGCACAGCTTTAGGATTTGCTTCATCTGCTACAAAAAAGTCAATTTTACTGCCGTAATCAACATTCCCAACCACTTTATATTTAAAATTTTCATCAATATCTATATTAAAGCCATAGCTAATATCGCCGCCTTGCCAATTTTCAGGAGCCAGACCAAACACCAGTCCCGTCTGCCTCATTTTGCTGCAGTTAGCATCTCTGCTATTATCTACTGTATATATTGCCCGATAGGATTCATTTTCATATACTTTATAACATTCTTCATTGTCTTGTTCAACATTGGCTATAGCCAAGCTTGATACGCAAGTTTCACTGGTACGAGGGCATAAAGTAAAACTCTTTTTTTCAGAACTTTGAGGCGTGCATTTGCCGCAGACTTTGCCGTTTGCCGTGCCGCTAGAAGAAAACGTTTCGCCGGTTTTGCAGTCGCTTTGGCTTTGATATTTTGTTGAATAGTCGCCTGAACAGCTTTCTATAGGTTTGCATATACCGCATTGGACACCGTTGCTGTTTGTGGTTCCGTTCTCTTCAAAGGCTTTACTTTCTTTATCGCAATCTGCTTTTGTTTTGCAGGTTGTGTCATCCGGCGGAGTTGTTTTTCCGGCAATCTTATAGCAGCTGCCGCAGCTGGTACACTCGTATTTATCTTTGTCTTTTTTCTGACTTAACACTTTTTGGCAGGAAGCGTAATCATTAAAAATAGTTGTATTATCTGCGTCACATCTTCTATACCAGCATGGATTATTATCTGGAGAATATGCTTCTTCACACTCGCCCATTCCTTTTTCGGCTTCTGGTCTTGTTTTATATTGACATCCGCTTCCGCCAGTCTCAAATCCGGTTATTTTGCTAGTGCCGCAGCTGCCGTCCGGCAAAAAGCAAATCTTCGCTTCCGCCTCAGTTGCGAATAGGCACATAATAGCTAATATTGACATTGCTTTAATTGTAAAGGTGTTAAAAGCACTAAGCATGCGCCTCCAGCACCAATCCCAAACGTCATACTTGTCGCCACACCCCGCAGGCTGTGGCAGACGAGTATCCATAACCTTGTTGCCAACGGCAACGCTTCTTTGTTTACTTGCCCCCTGCGGGAGAGAGTGGCGCGACAGCGCCGAGTGAGGGGTATCAATAGACA